>JBAVUZ010000880.1:0-1972 GCA_049697035.1 Candidatus Angelobacter sp.
AAGTTTGTCCGCGCCTTTTACTTTTTCGGCGGCTTTCACCTGGCCAACTCGAAGCTCCACTTTCATGAAATCGTCGATTGAAATTTTTCCATCGGCTACGGTGGCTGCGGTCTGTGCAGGCGGCGCAGCCTTGGCGGCCGGTGCGGCTTCAATCGGGCCATGAGCAGCCTGTGTTGCTGGCTGTCCTGCGCGTGCGCCTTCGCCCGCAGGCGCGGGAGCTGCCGCGGTTCCAGTTGATGATGACGCCGTAGTGGAGGCAGTCTGAGCTGCGCGCTCCTGTTCCATCTGTTGCATCCTCTCGATTGAAGTTTTGTCGGCGCGCGGGAACACCGGTTCCACCTTGCCCAGCTTGCCGCCCAGCGGAAGCTGCGCCCACTTTAGATCGCCAAGGTTGAATTTGCTGATCTCGCCCAGGCCCAGCTGGTTCCAGATTTTTGCCGTTGACTCCGGCAGCACCGGATGCACAAGCGCAGTGACAACGCGCAGCGCCTCCGCCGCCGTATAAAGAATCGTCGCCAGGCGCGACTTGTTCTCCTCGCCTTCTTTTTCGGCAACGATCCATGGCTCTTCATCGACCAGATATTTGTTGACCGCGCCAATCAATGACCATGCCGACTCAAGCGCGCGAGAGAATTGGTAGTCATCGAACAGCAAACTAAATTCCTGGATCACCGCCTGCGCGTGCTCCTTGATCACGCCATCCGTGTCTTTGCGTGCGACCGTGGGCGAAGGGTAGGGCACTGAACCGTTAAAGTAACGGTTGATCATGGTTAAAGTACGGCTTGAAAGATTGCCCAGATCATTTGCCAGATCAGAGTTATAGCGCTGCACCAGCGCGTCAAAGCTGAACCCACCGTCCTGACCAAAGACCACTTCACGCAGCAGGAAATAACGCAGCGCGTCATTGCCCATCACGTCAATCACGGTTTCTGCGCGCACAATGTTTCCGCGCGATTTCGACATCTTGCTCTCTTCAAACAGCAGCCAGCCGTGCGCGACGACTGATTTAGGCAGCGGCAGACCGGCGGCCAGCAGAAACGCCGGCCAGTAAACGCAATGGAAGCGGATAATTTCCTTGCCGATCATGTGCACGTCAGCCGGCCAGTAACGCTCAAACTTCTTCTGCTCGGCTTCATCCTTCGATCCCAATCCCACGGCGGTGCAGTAATTGCTCAGCGCGTCCAGCCAAACATACATCACGTGCTTGGGATCGCCCGGCACGGGAATACCCCACTTGAAAGTGCTGCGGCTGACGGAGAGGTCACGCAAGCCGCTCTTCACGAAAGCGATAACCTCGTTGCGACGCGTTTCCGGACGGATAAAACCTGGGTCCTGCTGGTAGTGAGCGAGCAGTTGGTCGGCAAACGCGGACAGCTTAAAGTAATAGTTCTCTTCGCTCACCGTCTCGGTGGGCCGTCCGCATTCAGGGCACGGCGCGCCGGGGCCTACCGAATCAACATACAACTCGTCAAAGACGCAATATTGCCCTGAATATGTGCCCTTGTAGATGTAGCCATTCTCCTGGATACGCTTCCATAACTCCTGCGCGCCCAGTTTGTGCCGCGGCTCCGTGGTGCGTATGAAATCGTCATTGGAGATGTTCATCTTCCCAAAAAGTGAACGGAAAAGGTCGGAAACCTCGTCGGCAAACTGTTTGGGCGTTTTGCCCGCGGCCTGGGCGGAGCGCTCAATTTTCTGGCCGTGCTCGTCAGTCCCGGTAAGGAAGTAAGTGTCAAAGCCCAGCATGCGCTTGCGGCGCGCAATGGCGTCACACACCAGCGTGGTGTATGCATGCCCGATGTGCGGGCGTGCGTTCACGTAGTAAATGGGTGTTGTAATGTAAAACTTCTGGCTGCCCTTATCCATTTGTATTTTCCAGATAAACTTTAATGGCTTCCTGCATCACGGTTTTTAATGGCACTTTCTTCTCTTTAGCGATCTGGCGGCAATCTTCGTATTCGGGAGCATAGTT
>JBAVUZ010000881.1:0-1932 GCA_049697035.1 Candidatus Angelobacter sp.
GCGTCCCACAAGTTTTCCTCCGCCGGCATTTATACGCTTACGGCCACGGTCACAGACAATCTGGGCGCTTCTTCCACCGCCACAACCAGCGTGACGGTAAAAGCTCCGGAAGTAATCGTGAGCAGCCCGGCCGCCGGCGCTGTGCTGAAGTCGCAGGTCCACGTTGTTGCCAGTGGATTCTCTGGCTACACCGTCACGGCGATGCAAATCTATGTGGACGGAACGCTTGTTTACTCGGTGAACTCAGCCAATCTTGATGGCACGATTTCAATTGCCAGCGGGCTGCACACGCTGACGATCAAGGGCTGGGACGTTTCTGGAAGGAATTTCTATAAGCAGGTTTCGGTAACCATCAACAAGCCGCCGGTTGCGACGCTGACTTTATCTTCTAGCTCGATCTTGCGGGGAGGATCGATCACCGCATCAGCTTCCAACTCAAGTGATCCTGACGGCACAATCGCCAGCACCGTCATTTCTTTTGGCGATGGATCTTTGGTCTCGGCTATCAGCGCATCGCACCAGTACAAAGTCGCTGGTACTTACACTGTGAAAGCAACAGTGACTGACAACATGGGCGCTTCGACCAGCACCAGTTCGACGGTAGTGGTGAAGGCGCCATTTGTTACGATCACCAGCCCGACATTTACTTCGACCACATCGACGTCTGTCCGGGCCACGGGGACTTCCTCATCGGGCTACCCGGTGGTTGCGACGCAGGTTTACCTGGACGGCGTGCTCAAGTACCAATCGTCAACGGCTACGGCGGATACAGCTCTGCCGATTACGGTCGGCACGCACCAGATCGTGATTCAGGGTTGGGATTCTACCGGCGCAACGTTCAAATCGGCGGTGTACGTTACCAGAAACTGAGAAGCGCTAGCCTTCCCACACAAAGGCATCAAAGCGGCGGCGGGTTTCAAAGCCCAGGCGGCGGTAGAGTTCTACAGCCTTCGTATTGGCTTCTGTCACGGTAAGGCTCAGGCCCAGGAAGTTGCGGGAGCGGAGCTCCTGCGTGCATAGTCCAAGAAGCGATTCGCCAATTCTGCGGCCGCGAAGCTCCGGCAAGACGCAAACCTGCGTTACATGACCCACATCATCGCGAACGCGCGAGCACAGCAGCAACCCGGCAATCGAGCGCGTTGGCTTGTGCAGCGCCACGAACGAAGCATGCGCGTCAAATACGCCGCAGCCGGGAAAGCGGACAATATTGTTCAGGAAACGCAGAGAGCCATTCAGGCTGCGGTATTGATCGTTAATTTCTGAATCAATGTGGCCGCGATACGCCGTGGTGATCACTGCCGCGCCGGGCTGGAAATCCTGCTCTCCCCAGCGGCGAAATTCAATATCGTGCATGGTGGCAATTTCCGGACGAGCGCTGTTTCTGAGCGGCAGCGTCATAAACAAGCGCGGATATTGGCGGAACCCTTCCGCCAGAAATGGCTCGCTCAGCACCCCGGATTCATGCGGCAATAACTGCGCTTCAATGCGCTGTATGCCGGGCGACTGCTGCAAGGTGTTGATCACATGCACTGCCAGCCGATTTTCTACGGTGTCCCCGGGGATGCGGATGGAGTCGTCGGCGTAAAGATCGCCAATCACACCTTTGCTGCCTTCATAGACAAAAAATGCGTACCCGCCAATGTGTCCATCTTCCACGGCGGCGTATCCGGGCAGGATTTTGGAATCGATATAGCGCAGAATCATTTCGGCCGAGGGCCGGTAGTCCCAGGACATCATCTGCGCCCACAAGAGCGTTTCCCGTTCCAGTAACGGACGCAGGTTGTGGGAGCTGAAGTGCCTTAGGTCCAGAATCTCCACGCCAAAAGGGTGTGCCCGGTGTGTCTCGATAGGGGTATGAAGGCCCATGAAAACTTCCCATTACCGCCCTGCCATTAGCCTACTTGGCGGCGAGCTAAGAGTCTAGCTTTGGCC
>JBAVUZ010000882.1:0-4255 GCA_049697035.1 Candidatus Angelobacter sp.
CCTCTCGCTCGCGCTCACTGCTTTTTTTGCTGCCCTGGAGCGGCATTACAAGCGGCAGCTCACATCCCGCCGCAAGAACAATTTCTCGTAAAAAGAGAAGCCCGGCTACCGTCGAATTGCCGGACAAGAAAAAAGCCCGCCACCTTCAGGCGGGCTTTTTCATCAATTAGAGGTTATCGATTTTGCTGCTGTGCGGCTGCGCGCTGGGCCACAATCTTTCTGGCGTTGTCTGCCAGTTCTTTGGCCTTGGGCAGCTGGTTCAGCGCCGCGATCACCTGCGGATCGTTTTCCGCGCGCACTCGCAGCCCTTCTTCCTGCCCAAACTCTGAGATGAAGAGTTCCGTCTTGATGCTGGACTTGATGTAGTCCGAACCTTCGTTCAAGTCGGCTTCAGTGTACGGAATCTTCTGCGAGTCCAGGAATTTACGGAACTCCTGCATCACTGCGTCCGTGACTTCAAAGTTCTTGTCCACATGGCGGTTGGTCAGGTAGTGCTTGGCAAAATTGAAGAACGCATATTTCACCAGCAACGTGTCTTCAAAATGCGTGGTTTTGAACGGCTTTACTTTCACGTCAGGCGTGATGCCGCCGCCGCCGAACATGGTGCGCCCGCTGTCCGTCAATTTCACTTCCTTGGAAGGCGTGGTCGTATTCGTGTTGGCGTTGTTGTTCGGATTATCTTCCTGCTCGCGTGCGTAGTAGTAATCTTAAAGAGAAACGCCGGTGTAATCGCGCTGGATCAGCCGTCCGCTTGGCGTGTAGTACTTGGCGGTAGTCAGCGCCAGTCCAGTGTTTTCAGACAGAGGATACACGGTCTGTACCAGGCCCTTGCCAAAAGTTACTTCGCCGACGATCAATCCACGATCATGGTCCTGAATGGCGCCGGAAACAATCTCCGCCGCGGAAGCCGTGCCACGGTTTACCAGCACTACCAGCGGATAATCTTTCCCGCCGTTGCCGTGCGCTGCCTTGTACATTTTTTCCGGTGAGCTGCGGCCATGATGCGAAACGATGACCTGGCCCTTCTTCAGGAATTTATCGGCAACGCCAACGCCTTCATTCAGCAGGCCGCCAGGATTGCCGCGCAGGTCAAGGATCAGGCCTTTCAGATCGCCAAAGCCTTGCAGCGCGTCTTCCACTTCCTGTTCCGTGGTTTCATTGAAGGCCGATATGTGCATGTAGCCGATGCCCGGCCGCACCATGAATTTCAAATCAACGCTGTTGCGCGGAATCTCGTCGCGAATCACGTTGAACTCAAGCGGCTTCTCAGCGGCTTCCCGCAGGATCGAAATGTGTACGTTGGTGCCTTTGGGGCCTTTCAGCAGGTCGGCCACATCGCTAACGCTCATGTTGTCCGTGGCTTTCGCATCCACGGCAATAATCACGTCGCCCGGCCTCAGGCCGGCTTTGTATGCCGGTGTTCCCGCGAACGGGGCCACTACAATGATCTTGTTGTTGCGTGGGGCAATCTGCATGCCCACGCCGTAATACTTACCGCTCTGCTCTTCGCGCAGCAGCGAATACGACTTGGGATCGAAGAAGTTTGAGTGCGGGTCCAGCACGTGCAGCATGCCGGGGATTGCGCCGTTATAAATCGCCTTGTCGGGATTTACCGGCTCCGCATAATTTTGCTCGACGAGATTATAGACTTCTGAAAACTGCTTGAGACCGTCGCGGACATCATTGTCCGAGGCGCCTGCTGCAGATGAGTTGCCTCTCTGGCTGAATGCTGCGGATCCCAGAAAGCCGCAGGTGACAATGATTAGGAGAACGAAGAAAAGAGAACGGTTTGTTCCACGAGACATGAAAAATCCCTCGGCCGCTAAGCCTCATCCAAATTGCAGAAAACTAAAGCCAGTATAACACCCATCCCATCACGGGCTTACATGCATTTCGTCCCGTCATGGGCCTTGGTAACCGGCTACTTTGAAACCACGGTAACACACGCAGTTCCGTACCTCTGTGAGATGCTCATTCTTGCCGCAAAGCTGCGGAACATTTTCAATTGGAAAAGTTAATGTAAAATCCTGATATTTTTTAAGAAAAGCTGCGGTATTATGAAGCAATAACACTATGGACTTTGGTTTTTCTGGCGAGATCTTTTTTATTATGCTTTTGGCGCTCATCTTGTTTGGGCCCAAGAAGTTGCCGGAACTCGCCCGCACCTGGGGCAAATTCATGGCCGAATTCAAAAAGGCCAGCAATGAATTCCAGGGCCAGATTCATGAGGAAATCCGAAAGCTTGAGCTTGAAGAAGTGGACCCCCGTAAACACCTGGAACCGGAGATCGCCAAAATCTCCAGCGATGAGGACCTCTCCATACAGGGCGCCCTCAACCGCCTGACAGAGCGCATGAAGAATACCGTCGCGCAGGATACCGATGTCTGATTTAGTGGCAGAACCCGAACATAAGGAAGTTGAGCGGGAATTGCGGCAGATGGGCTCCATGAGCCTGTTTCAGCATCTGGAAGAGCTCCGCAAATGCATTATCCGTTCGGTTGCCGCAGTCGCGGTCGGCTTTGGCGTTTGCTGGTTTTTTGCCCAGGACAAAATCTATCCTTTTATTGAGAAGCCCATTGTTGATGTATTCAAGAAATACAACATGGATCCTCATCTGACCTACCTCAGTCCTACCGATCCGTTCAATCTGTATCTCAAGGTCGGACTGATGGCCGGCATTTTTCTGGCTTCTCCTGTGATCCTCTACCAGGTTTGGAGCTTTATCTCGCCCGGGCTTTACCGGCATGAGAAGCGCTTTGTCGTCCCTTTCCTTTTGCTCTCCGTGGGACTCTTTCTGGCTGGCGGCTTCTTCGGATACAAGGTCATCTTTCCCGTTGCGCTCGACTTTCTGATCCATAGCTATGGCGGAGCTTTCAGGGCCAGCATCACCATTGATGCCTATACCAAGCTGTTTCTCACCATCATTCTCGGTCTCGCCATCATCTTTGAGATGCCCATTGTTCTCGGCTTTGCCGGGATGATGGGTGTAGTAAATGCCAAGTTTCTCTTCAAGCATATTCGGGGTGCCGTGCTGATCTGCGTTACCATGGCAGCCATTCTCAGCCCGACTACCGACATCATGAACCTCACCATCTACGCTGCTCCCATGGTAATTCTCTATATCGGCAGCATTGGACTTGTCTGGCTGGTCCACCCCAGGCAGCGCCGTAAGCGCGCAGACAAGCGCAAGGAAAAAGACAGGGAAGATGGCAGATCGCTCTAAACGCCTCGTAGAATGAAGGACGTGGTTTTTGGAATCTGTGCGGCAAGGAGCGCAGGCGTGATCTCGTGTCTAAAAATAAGTGCTGCGTGCATTCTGGTGCTTTCGCTCGCCGGGGCGGGATGCTCCAACGATAAAGCGGCTTCGGCTGCCAGTGAAACTTCATCGCCGCAATCGGCCAGTCAATCCGCCGATCCATCCACCTCTCCTGCCAAAGCGGTAGCGCCCGTCGGCCCTGCGTTGCATATCGACGCCGCGCGCGCCATGCAGTACACCAAAGAGATTGTCGCCTTTGGGCCGCGTTGGGACACCAGCAAGCCCATCGAGCAGGTGCGCGCCTACATCAAAGGGAAACTTAAGGACGCGCAGGTGGAAGAAGACTCGTTTGTCGCTGAGACTTCCGCCGGCAAGATGCCCATGACCAATATCGTTGCCAAGTTTCCCGGTTCAAAAGACGGCATTATTGTGCTGGGTTCGCACTATGAAACAAATTACTGGCTGCGCAATACACCGTTCGTCGGGGCCAATGATGGCGCGGCCACCAGCGCTCTTCTTCTGGCAATTGCTGACCAGCTTCGCGGGAAAAAGCTGGAAGGCTATAGCATCTGGATCGCTTTCCTTGACGGTGAAGAATCATTTACCCGCGAGTGGCGCACGAATGATGCGCTGTGGGGCAGCCGCCATCTGGCAAAAAAGCTGCAGGATGATGGCACAAGCAAAAAGGTAAAAGCCTTTGTGCTGGCAGATATGATCGGCGACGCGGATCTTGATATTTGCCGTGACGAGAACTCGACGCCCTGGCTTGAGGACCTCTTGCTCCAGGCTGCGAGCCGTCTTGGCTATCAGTCCCATTTCTTTGCCTCCACCACCGCCGTGGAAGATGACCATATTCCGTTTGCCCGCGGTGGTATGCCTGTGCTCGATGTCATCGATATCGACTACGGCTACAACAACAGCTTCCATCACACGGTTCAGGACACGGTGGATAAATTGAGCGTAGAAAGTTTAAAGATCAGCGGCGACGTGATTCTGGAG
>JBAVUZ010000883.1:0-2176 GCA_049697035.1 Candidatus Angelobacter sp.
CGTACGAACAGAATAGTAGAAGTAGCATTTCGGAGGGTAGAAAAGTGAAAGCAGTAAAGCTCGCCATTCTTTTAAGCGCGGTGCTCGCCACATCCATCTGTCTTAACGCGGCAGACCAGACCAAGGAAAAAGCTAAGAGCAGCTCCAAAGTGGCTGATTCCGGCAGCTTCGGCATCTTCATGAATGGCAAGCGCGTGGGCACTGAGACGTTTAAAATCACGGAAACGCCCAACGCCGATCGTGCCCGCGCTTATTCCACCGCCTCCTCTGAAATCAAGTTTGACGACGGCCATTTCAAGGCCACCCAGACCGCTGAAATGCAGGTCACGGCCAAAGGCGAGCTGCGCTCATACAACTGGCACGCCATCCTTCCGCAAAAAGAAGAAGCGTCCGTTGAGCCAAAAGATGAGATGCTGGTGGAGCACATCACGCCGGCCGACCAGAAAAAACTCGACGTCCCCCACATGCTGCCGCTTTCCACCATTATTCTTGACGATAATTTTTTCTCGCAGCGTGAAGTCCTGCTGTGGTGGTATCTGGCCAATGGCTGCCGCCGCCAGGATAACGCCCTGGTATGCGGCACCGGCAAGTTCGTGATTCTTGTTCCCCGCCAGCATCTTTCCGGCAACGCAACTCTTGAACTCATGGGCCCAGGCAAGGTGATGATCAAAGGCGTGGAGCGCGAACTCAACCGAGTTAAGCTCGATATGACCGGCCCGCAATCGCTCACATGGCTCAACGACCAAAGCCGCGACTCCGACGCCACACAATGGGTCCTCTGGGTTGACGATCAATACCGCGTCATCAAGATGACCGTCGCCGGAAGCAATGTTGAAGTGGTCAGGGACTAAATTAAAACGGAAAACCTTGCCACGGATCTGGGGATTCACCACGGAGACACGGAGGCACGGAGAAATGCGCAAGAAAAGTCTGACCACTGATTTGCACTGATGACACTGATAAAAAGCGGTCGAATTATCTTGTTGCAATTAGACTCGTCGCAAGCCAGTTGGCTCCAGTCCGCATCCATCCGCGTTGATCTGCGATAAAGGCATGCAATCCCCGCAGGCGCCGGCATAAAAATCGAATCGTCGCCACCGCCGCCAACATCTAGCGTCATAGATGAAAACCATCGGCATGATCGGCGGCATCGGGCCGGAATCGACCATCGACTATTACAGGCGCTTGCTGGAGGGCGCGCAGCAGCGCGGGCCTGCGCTCCAGATCATCATCAACAGCATTGACCTGCAAAAGGGATTGGCCCTTCTTGAAGCCAACCAGCTGAGTGAGTTGACCGAATATATTGTTCCGGAAGTCATGCGCCTGCGCGACGCAGGAGCAGAGTTTGGCTTCCTGGCGGCCAACTCTCCGCACATTGTTTTTGGCGATATCGCCCGGCGCTCTCCCATTCCTCTGGTCAGCATTGTTGAAGCCACCTGTGCGGAAGCCAAAGCACGCGGGTTCAAGAAGGTGGGATTATTCGGCACGCGCTTCACCATGCATGGCCGTTTTTATCCTGACGTTTTTACCCGCCAAGGCCTTGAACTGGCTGTGCCGACCGCCGACGAACAAGATTACATTCACGACAAATACATCAACGAACTTATTCCGGGAAAGTTCCTGCCAGAAACGCGGGACAGTCTGCTGGCCATCGCCACGCGGATGAAGAAAGAAGATGGCATCCAGGCCTTGGTCCTCGGCGGGACCGAATTGCCTCTGATCCTCACGGATAGCTCATTACTCGGAATTCCCTACCTGGACACAACACAAATCCACGTAAACGCAATTTTAGAAACGGCAATGGGATAAGACTGCGCAGCAACGCAGCGCTCCGAGGGCTTCTCTGATCATTCACCACGGCTTTTCTCCGGCGGGGGTTGCGCTTCAGAGCGTGCGTAGTAACCAGTGCGGGTGCGGACCAGCAACTGCCCGTGGCCGCGCGCAGCCGCCTTTACCAGGATGCGGCGATAAAATCCGTCCTGTTTCTTGTTGATGGGATCGTAGGTGATGGTGTATTGGTTACGAACATCGTGGGCGATTCGCTCACAGATGGGGACCACCTCTTTGATAGACTCCGGCAAAAACGCCTCGCCGCCGGTCTCGTGCGCAAGCTGCTTGAGCACTTTCGGATTGCGGTCTTGATCGGCTTCATCAAAGAGGCCAATGGTGTAGATGA
>JBAVUZ010000884.1:0-2414 GCA_049697035.1 Candidatus Angelobacter sp.
CTTCATCCGGCGTGGCGGCAAACCGCTCATCGGAAAACATGAACGGATAAAAATCACGCCAGAAATCGTCATTCTCGAACCATCCCATAGACACAAAGTTTAGCGTACCGGCCTGACACTGGGCACTTTTCCGTGCGCTTCCCTGCAACAGACATGGCACTCAGGCTTTCTTTGGATAACTGAAAGATGCTCTGTCCGTCTGACCATTGGACGCGCGGCTTGAGCCTGCTTTCTATCAGCAAAAAATAATGGAACGATTTGCCCAATTCGAGCAATGGATAACAGGAGCGAGGGCAGCGCCCAGCAGAGCCATGGCAGATTCGCCAGTCGAAGATCAGGAGCTGCTGCGGCAGCTTCGCAAAGGAAATGAGACGGCGTTTACCGCGCTCTATGAGCGGTACCAGGGGTCTATTTACCGGTTTGCGTTGCACATGAGCGGCAATACAGCCACGGCGGAGGAAGTAACGCAGGAAGTTTTTATGCTGCTGATCGGAAACCCGAAAGGCTACGCGGCTGATAAGGGGCCTTTGGGGAACTATCTGTTCGGCATTGCGCGAAACCTGACCCGGCGCGTGGTGCAGCGGTCACGGCTGGATCTTCCGATCGAAGAGGAATGGCTGGATAGCGGAGACTCGGGGTTTACCAGCGATCTGGATGTTCTTTCCGAACTCAGCAACTCTGAGCTATTGGACATTCTGCGCAAAGCGGTGCTGGCGTTGCCGGAGCAATACCGCGAGGTGGTTGCGCTGTGTGACCTGGAAGAGATGAGCTACGCCGATGCGGGGGCGCTGCTGGAATGTTCGCCGGGAACGGTGGCTTCGCGGCTGCATCGTGCGCGGGCGATGTTGAAAACGAAGTTGAGCTTTCAAAAATGCGTGAAATAGATTCACAATCCGGAAATCCGCACGAAGGCGCCCAGCAGGACCCACGTTTGACCCGCGCATTGCGCGGACTGGCTGCCTCGTCGCGACAAGGCGCACCCGCTGAAATTGGCACAGGATTGGCGACAGCTTTTCGACGTCATCATGCGCGACGCAGGCTGGTTCGCCGGGTAAGCATTGGTGCAATCGCGGCAGGTTTGGCGGTAGTGGTCGGCCTGATGTCTTTGGGATCGCGCGCACCGCATCAAGTGCCGGGAAAAGAGATCGTGAAAGAACAACCGAGCGGCGTTCCAGCAAAAGCTCCGGAGGATGTGATCGTCGCCAAGGCCGTACCAGCTCCGCCACGACCTGTAAGGACACACGTGAAACCACAGGCCGCGAACAGCAACATCACCGCTACATCCAGTCGACAGTTTCTTGCTTTGCCCGGATACGACCCCGCTGTTCCGGCGGACGAGCTTCGTGTAGTCCGGGTACAAGTACCAGCAAGCGCGCTCTGGCAGATGGGCGCTCCGGTAAGCCCGGATTCAGGAGCGCGAAGGTTTATGGCCGATTTTGTGGTGAGCCAGGATGGAACGCCATACGCCGTGAGATTAGTGCAATAACAAATTTTTAAGGAGAGTTATCCATGAATCGAATTGCTATTTTGCTGCTCAGCGCATGCGTGCTTGTAGGAAGCGCAGCCGCGCAGGAGTCCGCGCCGAAAGAAAAAGTGCGTACCTTTACATTTACCCAGGATGAACCCGTCACCATGATGGCGCCCTTCAGCATGATGATGCAGAACGAACGGCTGCCTGAAGGCAAGATCGAATTCTTCTCGGCTGAAATGGCCGGCGCAGGCGAGGTGGTGACTGCCGCGCCCTACACGGCCACGGCAACCACCGAAAGCACACAGGTGCTGGCCGACGGCAACAAGATCGTGAATAAGACATCGTCTTTTGTGGCGCGCGACAGCCAGGGCCGCACGCGACGCGAAACTGATTTGCATCGGATCGGCACAATGCAGGTCGATAGTCCAAAAACCGTATTTATCAACGATCCCACCACGCATACGCAGTACATCTTCACCCCCGGCGGCGAGGCCACAAAAGTAGTGCGCAGCCAAGGCACCTGGAAAGAGGGGCCACAGATTATTGACCTGCGCGGCCAGCGCGAGCGGCGCTTGAAAGAGAAAGTCATCGTTAACGTGCAGGGCGCGCATGAGGGCCAGCAAAGCAAGGAAAGCAATGAGCAGGTAAAACATGAAGACCTGGGAACGCAGACGATTGAAGGCGTGTCCGCCCAGGGCAAGCGCGAAACGGTAACAATTCCCGCTGGCCAGATCGGCAATGAGCGGCCTATCGAAATCGTTACCGAAACATGGTTTTCACCTGAGCTGCACACCATGGTGCTGAGAAAACATTCCGACCCGCGGATGGGTGATAGCACTTATAGACTGACTGACATCAAGCGCAACGAGCCGGATGCAGCATTATTTCAGCCGCCGGCGGGGACAAAGGTTTCAGTTGAGCCGCTATTGGAACTGCACAAGGA
>JBAVUZ010000885.1:0-8564 GCA_049697035.1 Candidatus Angelobacter sp.
CTTGGCCTTGACCCCGTGTTGATGACGGCGGCGAACAGCGCCGGCGGCGTAATGGGCAAGATGGTGGACGCACAATCCATTTGTGTGGCCACGGCTGCTACCAACCAGGTGGGCAATGAAGGCTTTATCTTCCGCTTCGTGGTCTGGCACTCAATTGCTCTGGGAGCGATTGTGGGTGTGATTGTGATGTTCTATGCCTACGTGGCGCCGCATCTGGTGCCGCACGGAGTGAAACTGCTCTCGCAGTAACCAAAAACGCATTGCTAACAAAAGCACCGCCGGAAACGGCGGTGCTTTTTATGGCTCAAAAAGATTGCTGCAAAACGCTCTGGTCGCTAATAGCTGAACCCCGGCAAATCCACCCGCTTGGCAATGTGATCTTTGATCCAATGCCCGTCCCACCATTCTTTGGGATCAATCTGGATGCCCTCAAGCTGCATGCTGAAATGGATGTGATCGCCTCCGGCCATGCCGGTCATGCCGCTTTTGCCCATGATCTGGCCGCGCTTCACCATGTCGCCCTCATGCACATCGATCTCGCTCAGGTGGCCGTAAATCGACTGCAATCCATAGCCGTGGTCCACCACAATGCAGTTGCCGTAAATTCCGAGCGGAGCCGCATAGACAATGCGTCCGTCATTCGTCGCTTCCACACCCACGTGCTGCGTGATGGAAAGATCGTAGCCCAGGTGCACTTGCTGGTCGATCTTCTTGCCCTGATAGATATAGTTGCGCACGTCGGCAAAGTTGGCTTCCACCTTGGAATTGGATTGTTGCCTAAAAGGCTGCGACCAGAGAAAATGGTCGGCAGTCTTCAGGCGCAGATCGGCCAGCGTCTTGTTGTTGGCGCGGCGCATTTCACTATTGATCTTCACAAACCGCTCCACCGGATCGCCTGATCCGTTGGGATCAAGCTCATTCACTACCTTCTGGACAAACTTGTCGTCCAGTTGCAGATCGCGCACTCGATACTTTGGCTGGTCTTTTTTGGGGAACTCGTAAACCATTTGTCCGGTCACTTCATTGCCCGCGGGATCGGTCGCATATACCAGCGGAGGCGTTCCAGCCGGCATGTTCCACGCAAAAGCGAAGAGTGAAAACAACCCGGGTTTGCCGCCGGGCATGGGCCAACTGCGGAACTTCTGGTCGCCCACCCGCACGCCGGATTCACTGGCATATCCAGAAACATTGAAGGTGACCAGATCGGCCATGCCTAAATAAAGGTAGTGCTGGTCTGAATCCACGCTCACGCTTGGCGGCCGCGTGACGACCGTGACTTCACGCTCGCTGCTGACTGTCTTGCCGCGAAAGTCATTTGACGTGGCTTCCACAATAAGGCGAGCTTTGCCGTCGCGGAGCTGCGGGGTGGTCCTGGCACCGGCATTGAAAGTGTACGCAGCGTCCGCCACTCCACGCTTCCAGCGCAGCCTGCGCGAAGGCTGCTCCATATCCCACACTTTGTAGCTGGAGCCATTCTGCTCCACTGTGGCAACGGCGCTGCGAATGCCATGCGGATCGCTGACGTTGATGGTAATTGGCGTGGATTGTCCCAGGGCCGTAAGAGACGGCGGCAGCGTAACGACTGGAGTGGCAGACATAAAGAACAATGCCATAATCGGCACAAGGATCAACAAAAAGAGGATGAGAAAAAAGGTACGCATGATGGAAATTTCAGAATAGCACGAGGGAAGGAACGCTGTGGCGATCTTCCAGAAACGGCATGAAGGCTTTTTGAGGGAAACCCGACCGTGTCATGGAAATTGCAGTTTCGTCCGCTCTGCTAATTAAAAGGGACTATATAGGAGCGCTATTCCCCGAAACATACGTTACCAGAGTAAGAAATCCGGGGAAGGTGCGTACCGACTGGTTTTTGGCATTAGCGCCAAATCGGGAAAATAAACACATAGTCGATTAGAGCAAAGTGGTTAAGTCCAGATAATCCGCGTACTTAACGCTCCTATCCTGTGAAGGCATTTCCGCTAGCCCCTGTCCGTCCGTAATGATGAACCTTAGTCGCCAACATTTATGATCGGTGGCCTAAACCTCCCCAAAAAGCTGGACCCCCTTCCAGCGGATTTTGAGACTTTGTAATTCGCGGATTTTTTATTGAGTTGGGGCAAGCAGGTTCGTGGTTGGTGGTTAGATATCCGGGTCTGCTCATCCACTCCTAAAAAAATAATTGGTTCCAAAAGCTTTAAAAGGAGTAACAAAACATGAAACTCGGATCGAAGAAGAATTTTTCTGGCATTGTGAACTTGGCAATAGGAGTTCTCTTGCTCGGCGGCCTGACCATTGCTCAGGCCCAAGACAATAGCGGCAATGATGGGAAGCAGCCTGCATTGCGAGGCCGAATTGTGGCAGTCGGAATACCGGGCGCTTCAGCGATCACGCCCGTCGGGACGTTCGTGCCCACAGGCCCGATCCCGACACTTGCGAACCTTAAGCCTTTTATACAACCCGGACAAGTCCTTGATCCGGTCCGTATATTGGTAGGAAGCAACTCAAACTTCGGAGCAGCGTTGGCCCGGACTGACCAGAGAGAAGGATCATTCCTCTCTATCGATCCGACTGGCTCCAATACGCTGGTTGTTCCCGCCGACTTTGCCTCCGCGGGAGGACAGGCGTCAACTCTCGGGGGAAGCGTACAGGTTTATACGGCAAACAACGCCGCGTTCTTGAACTCCATCGAGAACCCGGTCGCCAGAACAGGGAATTTTACCGGCGTCAGCAATCCTCTGGGCATTTCGCTTAACTGGGCTTTTGGCCGTTTATGGCCGGCGAATGCCCCAACGGGGCTTGCGGGAATCGGTAGTTCCTCGATTCTCGATCCTCAAGGCTGGGGGCTCAAGGGCGCACCGAACGCGATTTTTGGCGGCGAATATGCCGACAATCTGGCCAACCGCGGCACGGTCGGCGTAGCTGGCGTGACTGGGCAAGCCATCCCCGGCGGCCTTAACACAGGCGCAGTGGGGACAGCACTTCTCGGCCCCTCGCCGGACGGCTCCAAGAAAGCGGTTTTCATTGTAGTGGAAGCCGACGGCAGCATCGTGCAGGAGCACACTCTGCAGGGTCTTGATGGCCTGGTCCCTCCAGGCACTGTCAGCCCGCTGCTCGGGCAAAGGGACAAAATCGACGGCAATGGCAATCCCGGCGTTACACCCAGGCTGGGGGTGGTCTTCAAGTGGGAAACCATCAGCAATGGTCTTCCCCCTGAGATCCTGTATGTCAGCGAGCCTTCCGAAAACAGCATTGCGGCCTTGGTTCTTACCACTACGACCACGGCTAACGGAAGTGTGTTTGCTGTAAGCACAGTGAGCCACTTCAGCTCCGATGCTCTCAACCAGCCGGTCGATCTGACCCCGGTGCAGATGGAAGCTACCGACGTTCATTTTGCCAGCAACACTACGCTGGACGGTGATTCGGATTTCTATGTGGCCAACCGGGGAAATAATACGATCGTCCGGATGACCCAGACTGGCGACGTGGTGTCAGTCCGGCAGATTACCCGCGCGGACGGCATGCCCTTCGGCGATGCCCGTCTGAACGGGATTGCTACCTCACAAGATGGCACGAAGATATGGGTGACCGTCACCGGCCATCTGCCTGGCGTGCCGCAGTCAACAGGTGCGGTATTGGAACTGCCCGCGTTCTAGAAAGGTGTTTTGGTTTAACTACCGAGGGGGCCCCTGAAGAGGGGCCTCCTGGGTTACTGGGTTCATTAGTCACGCATCTTTAGTGACATTTCGGGGAGTGACAGATTTTGTTAATGTTCCACCTACCCTAGGAACCCATAAATGTTTAGAAGGATATCGGTTGAGCGAAGGCTCACGTACAATTCAATAGTCCCGTTGCTCTTCTTGGCCCTGATGGCACTTGTCGGTGGCCTTGGTCTGGGCATGGCATGGATCATAGCTGTATTGGTTCTTGGGCTCGCTGTCAGTATTCCTCTAACAACCTCAATCAGCCGCAGCATTACAGTTCCTATCCAGAGAGTAGGCAGCGCGGCCCGCGATCTGAGCCAGGGCAAGTTGTCAGTTGTGCTGGAAGATCAGCAGTTACATGAGATTGGCGACCTTCACGGCCGCTTTCGCGCTATTGCCGAGTACTTGAAGGAAATGTCGGAACTAAGTTCCGCAATCGCCAATGGCAACCTGACCATCCAGGCAGAACCACGCTCGGACGATGATGTTCTGAGCCACGCGTTCCGTCATATGACAGAAGGGCTGAGCGGCATTGTGCGCTCCGTCCGTTCCGCTGCCACTCAGGTAGCGGCGGGCGCGGACCAGGTGGCGGCCGCGAGCCGCGAAACCGAGCAGGCAAGCGCCCAGGTCTCCACGTCGATTGACGAACTGGCAAGCGCCATGGCGGAGATGAGCGCAAACGTCAAGAACGTTTCCAAAAACACGCAAATGCAGGCCGGTAGCGTGTCACAGACGTCCCAGGCGATTGAGAAGATGGCGTCGGGTTTCCTGGGTGTAGCCACAAACGTGATGCTGCTATGCGATATTTCTGACCGGTCTCGCGAAGAAGTCCGCTCTGGAATGGACGCAGCGGCAAAAGCCAACGAAGGTCTTAAGCAGATCAACACTTCTATCTCTTCCACCGCAGAGTTCGTTACCGCGCTCGGCCAACGGGCTGAGAGCATCGGCAACATTGTGGAAGTAATCGACGATATTGCGGAGCAGACCAATCTGCTGGCCCTGAATGCCGCGATTGAAGCGGCACGGGCCGGCGAACACGGTCTGGGTTTTGCCGTGGTGGCCGATGAAGTCCGCAAACTGGCGGAAAAATCGGCCCAGTCCACCAATGAAATCAACGCTCTGATCCGGAGCATTCAGGAAGAAACGCGGCGCGCAGTTCACAACATGGAACAAAGCACCACCATGGTTTCCGAGGGAATGAATGCAGGTACGGAACTAACGCAGGCGCTGGAGAGAATCGGGAATGTGGTGACTGAATTCAATCGGCTGGCGCAGGAGGTGGGCACGGCCACCAGCGAACAGTCTGACGTTTCCGCAAAGATTGAGCGCGCTACATCGCAATTAAACGAGATTACACAGGAGATCAGCTCGGCGATTCAGGAACAGGCAGACGGCGCGGACTCGGCCGTTAAGGCTTTGGAAAGAATGCGGGGCATGATTCAGCGGTTCAGCGCCGGTACAGTTCAATTGGCCGCGACCGCTGAGCAGATGACCAAAATGTCGAGGCTCACACTCGATGCAGTAGGCGGATTTGCGCTTGAAGACGATCAGCCACAGTCCGCGTCAGCCTACCGGTTCCCCGTGGGAAGCCGGAGGGAACGCGTAGCGGTAATGTGAGGGAGGTCAAGACGTGACGGTTAAAACGGTTGGCTATGAAGATCTGATGACGGCAATTGTGAAAAAACAGATCTCAGTCATAGGCTCCGAGCGGGCAATCTTGTTCGCTCGCAAGGTGCCCCAGATTGCCGTGAGTAATGATGGCACGGTGGTTGGGGGAAACAAGGCCGCATTGTCCGCTTTATGCCAGCAATATATGTCGGTAGCAAGCGGTGTGGCCAAAATGCTCATGAAATCGGCGGTTGCGCCGCTTCTAAACGGGTCCCCATTGGACCTGCCAGACGAATTGAGGTGACACTGTGAGTGCAGGATCAATTTTCTTCGAACCCCATGTAAGTCTCAGCCGCAATGAGAAGTTCACGATGGTCCGTGAAGGATCGTTGGGATTCGCTCTGGCGCTTGCGCTTGGATTTGCCGCCTCTTTCATTTCAAAGCAAGTCAAGGGATTGGACCCGCTGGTGGCGGCCGTCGTGCTGGGAATGGCGGCGTCGCTGGTCATTAATGCCCGGGAAAAAGTCTATTTCAGGCTTCTGCCCGGAATCATCCTCGCGCAATCGATCTTTATTCCGATCGGGATTGCGCTGTATGGAAAGAACCTGGAAATCAAGGTCATGCTCGCCAGCAGTCCGTGGATATTCCTCCAGGTGATCGGCATTACGGGCGTGACTTTCGTCTTGATGTATTGGCTGGGCAAGCTATTCGGATTCAACGAACGCATGCGCTACCTGCTGGGCTTCGGTTCCGCGATTTGTGGAGCGGCTGCTATCGCCATCGCTTCCCCGGTGGTGGAGTGCGAGCCAAATGACACGGCAACTGGTCTGGTGGACAATACGATTGCCGCGCTCATATCGCTCTACCTGCTTTCCACTTTTGTGCTGCCGCACGTGCTGCCGCGCGAGTATGCCGCCGCGGCCGGCGCGCTCCTGCATCAAACCGGTTTTGTCAAGATGGCCCTGGCCAGCCACGCCAAAGATCTGTTGGAGTTTGGAGTCGTGGTGAAGTCGCTGCGGGTCGTGCTGCTGGTGGTAGCGATACCCACGGTTTCATACCTGATACGGAAGCGCATCTACGTTCCGTGGTACCTGGTTCTGTTTGTGGTTGTGGCGTTCGTGTTCTCTTACATTCCCATGGGGGCCCAGTTTTCCAAGGGAGTCACCACTTTTTACGAGATCTGTTTCAGCGCTGCGCTGGCCAGTATCGGCATGAATGCCAATGTTCTTCACGTGTTCAAAAGACTCTTCAAGCCGCTGGTTCTCGTGATGCTGGTATTCCTTTTGGATCTGGGGCTATGGTGGCTTACCCGCAGCGTGATCCACTACTAACAAATAACCATCCGGCGCCGCGTCTCTGCCAGAGCAGGGGTCGGCGCCCGGTGAGCCTGAAGAAGAAATCTCGAGCGACCGCTGTATCTCTGGCGGCGGATTCCGGTCATCAACGTCCAACGGCGCAGCCGGGTCCCACAGAAATAAATCCCAGCCGCGCTGGAGGCGGAGCCTCGGCGAACCAGACTTTGCCGTTCGGCACCTTTCCACCGCAGCTAAACTATTTTGCCGCGATGTTGCGTTGCCCCATGTGCTCATTCAAATTGCGTGGCTGAACGTTTTGGTTCATCCGGAAGAAATTAGCTGGATCATAGTGTGATTTGACCGCGACCATGCGGTCCCAACGTTCTCTATAAGCTTCAGGAACGCGGTCCTGCTCATCACCGCTCATAAAATTTACGTAAACGCCAGGCTTCATAGCCGGCCGTAGCCTGGCAAAGACCCCTCGTACCCAGGCAATATGGTCTGCATCTTCGGCGGGCTCGGACCAGTTCGCCAGAAGATTCATAATAAAGGGAGCGCTGCGGTCGCCGAACGCTGTTTCTCTCGCGTCCACCTGCCCGGCTGCGCCGCCAAGATAAGCGAGTTCTAACTGGGTTTGCGGAGAAGCAATTGTGGCCACCGCTTCAATCATGCTATCGATCGTGCTGTCATCGAGCCGGCTGAAATAGCCTGACTTGGTGTAATAGCGCCGGCCATGCGGGAAATCAGAGTCCGCCATGGTTTGCAGCGTCAAGAAGGGAACAACCCGGCTGCTTACCGAATCGCGGTCGCACAATGAAAGCGCGTGCCCAAGATAACTTTCTCCTGCTTCAGGATCGCCTGTCCAGACCAGCGAATTGCCGGCAACAGGGCGCCCGCGCAGAGCAGGCGGCACTTTTTTCGAGTGGGGCGCCAATCGCAGATCGATGTTCCATTTCAAATCCAGCGGAGCTTCCGGCATGAAATCGCGCCAGAATTCCAGAAGCCGGCGAATGCCGGGCTCCGGGCACAGCCCTTCCGCCAGTACCAGCGATTCGAGAGGATGCAGCTTTACTTCAAATTCTGTCACCACGCCGAAGTTGCCACCGCCTCCACGGAGTGCCCAGAACAAATCGGGGTTGTTCGCGGCATCGGCGCGCAGGAGAGATCCGTCAGCGGAGACCAGAGTAAACGCCGCAACGTTATCGCAGGACAATCCGAACCTGCGCGTGAGCCATCCGGTCCCGCCGCCCAGGACCAGGCCACCGGCGCCGGTATGCGAGACGACGCCGGAAGGGAAAACCAAGCCAGCTTTCTGTGTTGCCGTATCAATCGATCCAAGCAGGCAGCCCCCAGCGAACCGCGCGCGGCGCGCTTCAGGATCGACCGTGACCTGCCGCATGCGCGAGAGGTCAATCACCATCCCGCTGTCGCATGTGCTGAATCCGGCAAGGCTATGCCCGCCGCAACGGACTGCCGTCAGAAGCCCTGCGGAAGAAGCCGCGCGAATCGCGCTTTGAACGTCACCGACATCGACGCAACGCGCGATCAGCCCTGGCCTGCGGTCAAACATACCGTTCCATATGCCGCGAGATGCTTCATAGCCAGCTTCGCCGGGAAGCAGCAGATCGCCTTGGAATTGTTTACGAAGCAAAGAGAAGACCTCTTTGGCGGCCTCCGGCATTGAGTGCGCTCCTTTCAGGATTTTCTTGTATACCACACACATTAAAATCTACGACGAAGGCACCGAGGCACGGAAAGTCAAAAGCTGCTTACAAAGCGCGAAGGTTCACTAAAAGTTTTCGATACAAACTCCAACTTCATGTTTATTCGTGTCCTTTGTGGTTAGTGCGCTTGCTTCCGCGGATCATGTACAGCAGCGAGATCACCCCCAGGAAAGCAGCAAAAGCCGGAATCGACCATTCGAGGCCATCCACAAAAAAGGTGGTTACCGATATTGCCA
>JBAVUZ010000886.1:0-9562 GCA_049697035.1 Candidatus Angelobacter sp.
CATGGCCGAATTCATGCAGCATTGCCGAGAGCAAAATTAAGCCCGTAACAATGAAGACGCGCGTAATCACCCGAGGGCCGCTGCGGTTCACTTCCACCAGCAGGAGAAAGAGAAGAAGGACCACAAATGTGAGGTGAATGCGAACTTCTCTTCCGCCGAACCTTACCGTAAATACTGACCAGTTTCTCATTTTTTCTTGTCGCTGCGCTCCAAACCGCTTGGGTGTACCGTGTTCCCTAAAAATCTTTTCGCACCTGAAGCAGGCAGCTCGCCGCGCGGGCCGGGCTCGCTCATCCAGAGCAAATCGGAACAGCCTCAGCCAACCTGTGATTCTATACGGTAGATTAGATGTCATGTAGCGGAGTGCTGGCCATGCGCGTGATCGCAGGAAAATATAAAAGCCGAAGACTGGAAGCGCCTGCCGGCATGCAGACGCGCCCGACCTCTGACCGGCTACGGGAAACTCTGTTCAACGTGGTAGCGCCGCTGGTTGCCGGTTCCGTGTGGCTCGACCTTTTTGCCGGGAGCGGGGCGGTCGGGATTGAAGCGCTCAGCCGTGGCGCTAGAAGCGTCTATTTTGTTGAGTCAGCCAGCGCCGCGGCCCGGACCATCCGCAAGAATTTGCATACTCTTGCGATCGATGAAGGCGCGGAGATCATCGAACGAGACGCTGCGGTTGCTCTGCGCATGCTGGATTCACAAGCCGTTGCGTGTGACTTTGTCTTCCTCGATCCACCGTACCGCAAGATGGGCGACTATGAGCAGGTGCTCGGGTTTCTGTCGCAGTCGCAGTTGCTGGCACCTGAAAGCCAAGTGATCGCCGAGCACGACAAACACTTTGATCCCGGCAATGAATTTGGCTCACTGCGCCGGCATAGGACGTTGCGGCAGGGTGACGCCGTCCTGAGTTTCTATAGGCGCTAGACCTGTGCAATCGATTATCACCGCTGTTCATGCCTGTTTTCCACAGAGGCCCTAGAAAAAGCCGCATAAAATCAGGTGAAAATGCTTGCATCGACCCTTTGCTGATGTAATATACCCAATGAGTGCAACAAAACGTGCTCATATTCCGACGCAAGTGTTCAATTTTCAAGGAGGAAAGATGGCAGCAGGCATGACCAAGACCCAACTCGTCCGCCACATGGCGGAGAAACTGGAAACGAACAACAAGACCGCAGCAACGTTCCTGGAAACGCTGGCGGAGACCGCGATCAAGGAAACCAAAAAGAACGGCGTGTTCGTGATTCCTGGCCTGGGACGCCTGGTAAAGTCCAACCGGAAAGCGCGCATGGGACGCAATCCGCAGACCGGAGAACCCATTAAAATTGCGGCCAAGACCGTGGTAAAGTTCCGCGTTGCCAAGGCCGTGAAAGACGTAATCGCTCCCAAAAAGTAACTTTCTCACACAGCAACTTCCAAAGGTCAGCCGATATGAGCTGGCCTTTATTTATGTCGCTTCGCTCCAGACCGCTTCTGCATAATGCCCGACCAGAGATATAGCTGCGCTTGATGCAGGCAGCTCGCCGCGCGAGTCGGGCTCGCTGCTGGTCGATTTAACAAGGCTTATCGCTGCGCTCCACACCGCTGGAGAGTTTTTTCCGACCAGAAATCCCTGTGCGCTTACGGCACGCAGCTCGGCAGGCAAGTCGCGTTCGCTGCTGGCTCATTCATTCCACCACAATCGCTTCCGCTTCAATCTCCACCAGCATCTCCGGCGAAATCAACTTTGAAACCTCTACCATACTGGTAGCCGGACGAATTTCGCTGAAGAATTCGCCGTGGGCGCGACCCACTTTCTCCCAGTCAGCGGCAATGTTGGTCACGTACATGCGAGTCCGCACCACGTCTTTCATGCTGGCGCCGGCGCGCTCCAATGCCGATTGAATGTTCTTGAGCGTCTGCACCGCCTGAGCGTAAGCATCGCCGACGCCGACAATGTTGCCACTCGCGTCGGTGGCCGTGGTTCCGGAAACATGAATCACATTGCCCATGCGCACCGCGCGCGAGTAGCCAACCACTGGCTCCCATTTTGTTCCGCTCGCAAAGTTCTGTCGCGTGATCGCCATTAGCGAGCTCCTCCTCCCCGGCTGTCTAGCACTTGATTGACCAGAGCGTCGGCATCTTTGTTGTACTGCCGCAGAACGTGGTCAATCGAAAAATGTTCAAGCTTGCGCACCAATGCTCGCGCACGATCGTAAAGATCAATCAGCCCCGGACTCTTCACCTTGTATCGGCCCTGCATCTGCCGGACCAGCAGCTCAGAGTCGCTCAGCACCTTCAATGACAGATGTTTTTCTCGCACAGCAAAATCCAGCGCCGCCAGCAACCCGGAATACTCCGCGTAATTGTTCGTCTGTATACCCAGATAATCGGAGAGCTCGGCAATAACCTCGCCCTTTGCATCGCGCACGATCACACCATAAGCGGCCGGCCCAGGATTACCGCGCGCGCCACCATCAATGTTGGCTTTGATCGCTGCCGCGGCGCTGCGAGGCTTTGGTTCTGGCTGGGACTTTTCAAACTCGGGTTTGTCAAATAACGACTTCTGCGTCAATGGCCTTCCTCCAGGCGAATGGCAAGCCGCTCCGGCAAACCAGCGGCAAATATTTTTTCCTGTGCGCCCTGAATGTCATAGGGCACGCGGTAAAACGTAATCAAAGCAGCATCCGTGTCATAAACCAGAAATGCGGCCCGTGGATCGCCATCGCGCGGCTGGCCCACCGATCCGGGATTCACCATGTATGTTGTTTTCGGTTTTATCTCCAGCCTGGCAGTCTGCTTGCCTTTAAGAGACTTGTAATCCGGGGCAAAAGACTTTCCCTGTCCACTGTTTTCGAGGAGAAGGCAGCGCTGGACGTGCGTATGGCCAAAAAACGTTAGCGGCACCGCTGCTTCCTGCAAAATCGCATAGGCATCGCTGGCCATCAGCACGTACTCATCTTCATCGCGCGGCGAGCCATGAACCAGCTGCACATTCTCTATCGGCGAAATTGGACCATGCGGCAGCGCGCGCAGAAACTGCAGATGGTCTTCAGTCAATTTCTCTCGCGTCCACAGCGCCGCCAGTCCCGCAATGGGATTGAAGTCGCTTAAGTCAGTCACGCCAGAGCAAGCCTTGTCGTGGTTCCCGCGAACGAAAATTGATCCCAGCTCACGCGAGCGCGCAGTCACCTCATTGGGATTTGCACCATAGCCAACAATATCGCCCAGGTTATAAACATGGTCGTACTCGGGAGCAGCGTCCAGGCAAGCCTCCAGCGCTTCAAGGTTGGCATGGATGTCAGACAGAATCAGTACGCGCAAGATGCTTTGCAGTCCTCAATGAGATGAAAACAGATAAATGAGTGTATCAATATTTATGGCGATACTCGGGCCCAATGCCCCGGCGCAATTTCCAGCAAAGGTACCGCGCCCGCCGGACGCGCGTCTTTTTCCACCATTGCCAGCGGCCGCGCGCGATCAGTTTTCAGTGTTGGGATTGCGCTAATCAGTCCGCGTGTATATGAATGCCGTGCAGAAGAAAAAATCTCGCCGACTGGCCCCATCTCCACGATCTCCCCCGCATACATCACAGCCACTTGTTCCGCCACGCGTGACACCACGCCCAGATCATGGGAGATAAACAGCACAGCCAGCCGGTGCTTCTCTCGCAATGCCGCCAGCAACTCGAGGATTTGCGCCTGGATCGTAACGTCGAGCGCCGTGGTCGGCTCGTCTGCAATGAGCAACTGAGGATTGTTCACCAGAGCCATGGCGATCATTACACGCTGGCGCTGTCCGCCAGAAAGCTGGTGCGGATAATCGCGTGCCCGCTTGTCAGGATCAGGAATCGCAACTTCGCGTAAAGCATCCACTGTGCGCATCCACGCCTCAGCTTTGCTCCCTCGATGATGGGCCAACACGGCCTCGGCCACCTGGTCGCCCACGCGCATCACGGGATTCAGAGCGGTCATGGGCTCCTGGAAAATCATGCTGATGCGCGCGCCACGAACGCGCCGCATTTCGTCGTCGGGCAGTGCCAGCACGTCAGCGCCTGCAAAGGTGATCTTGCCGGTGGTGCGGGCCTGAGGCGGCAGCAATCGCATAATGGCCAGCGATGTCGCTGATTTGCCGGAACCTGATTCGCCCACCAGCCCCAGCGTGCCCGATTCAGGGATGGAGAAGCTCACGTCGCGCACGGCCGCTACTTCGCCTGTTTGTGTGGCAAAGCTTACGTTCAGGTGCTCGACTTGGAGAAGGGGGGAGATGCGAAATATTCCTTTCAGATGATTTGAAGTGATGCTAACGCTGCTCTAGAATTCAAGCGTGACTAACGACGACAGTAACCTATTCGCCTGGGACCAAGAAATAGCCGCCGCATCGATGAACTTGATTCCGGCAAAGCGAAAACAATTCCATGGGACGAAGTCCAGCGCAGGATTGTTGCCAAGCTGAAAAATGGTCGGTAAGCCAATTGCGTTTCGAGATGCATTGACCGAGTGCAAGATTTTCCTGCTTACGCGCTGACCTTATTCGCCGCGATCCCCGCCTCAACGCCCTTGTGCATCGCCGCGACAAATGCCGCTTCTTCTTTCAGCAGCGCTGGAGTTGCGGTGGCAAATTCGCTCTCTACGTTCAGCAGTCCCTCGGCGGCAAGCTGCTTCGCCAGTTCCAGCATCTTCTCCCGCGAGAAGTTTACATACTGGCAATCATACGGATGAGCCACGCTCACCGGCGCGCCCTTGCCTGTCTTGGCGCTCAGCCAAAAGATGCGCCGCTTCAGCATCTCCTTCACGTCCTGCTCTTGCTGCCTGGGAAATTCAATCCTCTTCTCTCTGAAGCTGTAGAACCGGCTGGTCACATGTACCGGCTGAAGCTTGCCGGACCTCACAAACGCAAGCTGGCCATTGTCGATCGTCTTGCGAATCGAATTCACCACCAGACTCTCGGCGTTTTCTGGCTCCAGCGAGCCCAGCGCATCTTTCATCGTTTGCGTCATCCCGACGGCCACCTCAACGTGCAAGCCGTCTTCATTTCCCAGCAGCTCCGCGCGGCCGTGCAGCACATGCCAGTCAGCGCCGGAAGTGGAAGGATGAAAAGGCCATTTCAGTTCAGAGACGTGGATCGGCACGCCTGACAAAGTCACAAAGTGTAAAGGACGGTTTCCCATGAATCAACTCTCATCAAGAAGTTGCTGAATAAATAAATTCTAAACGACAGCGCCACACGAATCGACCCAGGAAATGCTGCTTTCAGCCCCACTGCGAGGAATCGCAGGTTTTTCCCCCAGGCCCCATTGCACAATCCTTAAAATGCGAAAGCGAGGAGCTTTGATCTTCTCCCCGCTTTGCATAACTATTTTGCAACAAGCCCGGCAGCTTACGCCGACTTCATCATGAAGTATGTCTCCACATCAGCGTCCACGGTCGGCAGGTTCGCGGCTTCATCTTTCAGGCCCTGGAAAAGGATCGTGCTCAGGTAGCGCTCGCCAAAGTCCGGGACCACCACCACAATCAGCTTGCCGGCGTTTTCCTCACGTTGCGCCAGCTTCACTGCCTGTGAAACCGCTGCTCCCCCGGAAATGCCGATAAAAATGCCTTCTTCCTTCGCCATCCGGCGCGCCGTGTCCAGCGATTCATCGAGCGTCACCGTCATTACCTCATCGATCAGGTTGGTCTTCAGGACGTCTGGCACGAATCCGCCGCCAAGGCCCTGGATCTTATGCGGCCCCGGCTTGCCGCCGGAAAGCACCGCCGACTCAACCGGTTCCACGGCAACAATCTTAAAGCCCGGCTTCTTTGGCTTGATGTATTCGCCCACGCCGGTCAGCGTGCCGCCTGTGCCAACGCCGGAAACAAAGATATCGACTTTGCCGTCCGTATCATTCCAAATCTCGGGCCCCGTCGTCTCGCGATGGATCTTTGGGTTCGCCGGATTGGCAAACTGCTGCAGGATCACCCCGTTCGGGGTCTGCTTCAGCAGCTCATTGGCCTTGGCAATCGCGCCTTTCATGCCCTTCGCGCCGGGCGTCAGGATAATCTCCGCGCCCAGCGCCAGCAGCACCACGCGGCGCTCCTGGCTCATGGTATCCGGCATGATCAGGATCAGCCGGTAGCCTTTGGCCGCTGCGGCAAACGCCAGCCCAATGCCGGTGTTTCCGCTGGTCGGTTCAACCAGCACGGTCTTGCCTGGCTGTATGCGCCCGGCCTTTTCCGCTTCATCAATCATGCTTACGCCAATGCGGTCTTTCACGCTGTGGCATGGATTAAAGCCTTCCAGTTTCACCGCCACCGTTGCCTTGGCGCCCTGGGTAAGCTTGTTGAGTTGAACCAGCGGCGTCCGCCCGATGGTCTGCGTAATATTCTTATAAATGTTCATCTCTCCACCTTTCATTGCTGTACTGAGGTACAAAAATCAGGCGTCCCGCGAGAGGTGTATTAGATTAAATGACCCGCCCCAAGGAAGCAAAGTCTTGGATTGATGCTCTGACGCCGTCGCGATCTCTCTGATCGATCCTCATTTTGAGTCTGTCCGGGGTTCCCGATCTCGGCGATCCCGGTGATAGCCGTAATGATCTTGGAGCGCAGGTGCCCTCGCCTGCGGTGTTCACCGTTTTCCTACCCCACCCGGCCTTTTTTACTGGCATGTTGCAAACAAAGCACTTGTTCAATTCGACGCTTGGGCGACCCTTGCGCGACGCTTGGGTGGCCCTTGGGCCACGCTTGGGCCACCCAAGGGCCACCCAATCCCAGACCCAATCCCAATCGGGCAGAGGGTCGCAATCCCAGAAACACAAAACGCAACGGAATCCCCGTTGCGGCTTTTGGTGTTCCAAATACCAAGGACCACTTCCAAGTACCTGTCAATCGCTATCCTACCGCATCCCTCTCGCTCAGTCACGCGCGAACTAGTTCACCAGCAGAGGACATGTCTTTTGCGACCCTCTGCCTAACACTGGTACATGTTTTTAGTACAGGGAGGGGACAATTGACAGAAGAGCTTCGAACTCTTACGCTCTTGCCTTTCGGCGTATAGGCGAGGGACTCGCCGGCATTGGCGTCTTCTTCGGATCGGGGGTGTCTGCTGGAAACAAAGTTAAGGGAACTACAGCCGCAGCATCCTTGCCATGACGTGTGATGATTGTCACTTTCCCGCCGTACTGCGCGTCGGAAACTATATCTGCAAGCTTAGTGCGAGCTTCGGTAAGTGGAAGGCGAGGAGCCATTCGCGACATTTTGGCAAATTTTATAATTTTTTACAAACTTTTTAACTTGTAAAATTTGTACAAATTGTACATATTACGTTGCATCATTTTTGTGTAATTGACCTCGTCGGTCAATTATGCAAAAGTCATGCGTCAATCAAGGAGTTTTATATGGGCAGGGATTTGTCTCAGGCTGAACATGACGACATGGTCAGGACCCACGCCCTTCGGCTTTTATCTGAGGGCTATGAAGTGTGGGCGCGCTTAGAAGGATGGTTCGACTCTCCTGATTTTGTCAACGGCTACAGGCCGGATATCGTTGCAAAAAAAGGTGAGCAATATCGAATTGTCGAAATCGAAAAGGGAGCTGTCGATTGGCCCAAAATTATGGCACTCCGTCAGTTCGTAGCAGTCAATGGCAACGTTGAACTCGAGGTGATCGACTCACCTGACGAATTGAAAAAGACTGGAACATAAATGCCAACAGCAATAAGGGATCGCTTCCTCATTGCTCTCGCAAAATTTTTTGGCGAAAGTCCTCTGAGAGATAAGCCGCTCGCATCGGTTCAACTCTGCCCCCCTGAACTGATGGATGAAATCCTGTCATCCATTATCGTCGGGGACAAACTTCATCTGACGCTCGAAAAATTCAATTGTTTGATGATTTCCTGTCGCCATAGATTGGCTACGGATCACTTCTTCCATTACTTCTTTGAGAAGGTTAGCTCCATTGAAGGATTCGAGACGGCGGTAGACCGTTACCGAATTAAGGCGCTGTGGCTTTTTGGCAATTTTCGATTTGCCTATAGGAGCTTGGCAACCTCAGACAAAGCGGCATTCTTTAAAACGGTCCAGGTAACCGAACCAGTTAAGGAAGAGGAATTTACTCGACGCGAATCCTTCGGCGAGATCCAGTCTATTGATGTGGCAAGCTTGCACCTTCTCGGCTACATTGCAAAAGCTGAGCTCGACGATCTTGAGTTGACTTTCAAGTTTTTGCAGCAGCTTGCAGACGCGACTTCCGGTCGCTCTGAAATCGTGAAAGCAATAGGCGAAAACAGGTTGAAGAAGTTTCTATCCGTTCTGCGGGGGCACCAACTGGATCCATCAGACGATAATTTTGCCAAACTGCCAGTCGAGGAACTCAGATCACTGGCCACCAAGGTTGCCTCGCTGCTTCAGCCGCTTCGCGAATCTCGAGAGCGCGCAGTCAAGATTGGACTCCAGAATACGGACCGCTATCTCACACTTCCCTATCTCGATGTTTATGTCGCCACGTCAATGCGGGAAAAGGAGGATTTTGTTAACCAGCATAATTTCATCGATAAAGTCTTTAAGAACTCCCAAGTTGAGCCGTTGAAATTACGCTACTTCGATCCAATGCTCTCTTATGTTGAAAACAGAATCACCAAGGGCCTGATTGAAATGTTGATGCTTCGGCGTGCAACAGTGACTATTTATGTCGCTGGGGCCAGTGACACCCTTGGGAAGGATTCAGAACTTGTAGCGACCCTCGCTCAAGGCAAAGCGGTAATCGTTTATGTTCCCGAAGGCGAAAAGTACGACAAGCGAGCCCAGACCTTTCGCGAAGATCACCCCTTAGGGCTGCAAATTGCGGTTAACACTGGAGTAGCCCATGGGATTATTGTCATGCGGACGCCCAATCAATGTGCCCTCATGCTGCGAAAGATTATGTTGCGCGAACGCAAATTTAATGTCGAGCACGAGAAAGGTATCTTTCTATTGCGCGAGAAAGAAACAAATAGTGTATTGCGTGTAGTCTCAGATGATCCACTATTAACCCATGCGTTTTGGACTTACTTTAATCAGGGGGAATAGATTCTTTACACCGGTTCAACGGCTACAAGATATCAATCGAAACGCGAATCCCCGGATGTGCCGGGCTGCACATGTAGTAGCCGTCGTTCACGTAATCAACATAAACCGTGTCAGTGTAGCGCCAGCCGGGCGGCAGTGGCCGGGCGACAACAAACCAATATCCGTCATACTGGAAGCGTGGATGTCCCGCGACAACTACCGGATGGCCAATCCGGAACCAGTGTTCCCGTCCAAAATGCGCGCGGAAGTGGTCTTCTGGGATGCGTCTGTGATGGTGCCCTTCATGCTCTTCATAGCGGACAAAACGTGCGTCATGTTCGCGATGGTGGTCACGGTGGTCCCAGCCTTCATGGCGGCCGTTGTCATGCCTTGAATCGTCGTCCCTGTCCCGGTCATGCTTTTCCAGAGCCGTTGCGCTCACGGCAAAAACCAGGAATCCGGCCAGCACCACTCGAATCAGCTTCATGAAGTTTTGTCTCCGTTCATCAGGTGAAAACTGAAACCAAGGCAGATTATGCGTTGATCTCACACCTGCGTCCA
>JBAVUZ010000887.1:0-2346 GCA_049697035.1 Candidatus Angelobacter sp.
ACCCACGACGCAAAATCGCGCGTCGGCTTTGCCGAAGGCGCAGTCCGCGCCGCCGAATGGATCAAGGGTAAGACCGGGTTCTTTGAGTTTCCTGAGATCGTCGATCAGCTTTAGAAAAGTGATTCACCACAAAGGATACGAGGGGGGCACCTTCATATCCTTTGTGGTTGACGTTCTGAGCCGTTTAGTGCCCCGGCACAAACCTGGTCACATTCAAAATGTGGTGCTCAAGGTCATCCTGCGTGAAGAGCTGCTGGTATGCATGGTTGGTGAGCCACTGCGGCAACAAGTTTACATAGAAAGGGCTGCCCAGCACTCCGCTGATTCCGCCCGGCAAAGAGCTCACGCCGCGAATCCCTTCATCCCTGCCTTCGCCAACAAATCTCTGGGAAGGGCCGGAAGAAAACGTAAATCCGTTCACCGTGTTGGCAGTCACGGAGAAGCTGGCTGCGTCCACGGTCTGGTAACCGCCGTCGGTTGGGATGCCCGGCAGCCCGGCCAGTGGTTGAGGGAATGCGCCGCCCGCAGGCGGAATACTAAAGGGCGATCCCAGGATGTGGGAGAAGGTGATGCGGTGCAGCTTGCCCCAGCGATAGTCGTTCTGGTTGGTTGATCCGCCAAACGCCGCATTGAATGCTGGGCTTGCCAGCAGCGTTAGCGCGTCTTTCAGGCTTTGCAGGATCACGATGTCGCGCCGGTCGCCCGCATCCGTTACACCGTTGACCTGGAAAAAGTTGAGTCCAGACGTGCCGACGCCGTGCGCGGTGGAAAAATTCTCCAGCAAATGACGCAACGCCTTGAGATACGTCTGTGACGGCAGAGCTGCTTCCACCGATCCCAGCCCAACCTGGCTTAGGGTTGTTCCCAGCGTTTCACTGATGAACTGGCTGCGCCACACGTTATAGAGGGTGGCTGCAACGCTGTTGGCAACCTCCTTGCCTGACCGCGCAAACGGTGGCGCGCCAACGTCAAAGCCATCAAAACCTTCCGGTATTCCCGTGGGCATGGTGAAATCCCAGCCACGCAAGCGGCCCACAGCCTCAACAATGGCGGGATCGCCTGAGAGTTGCGCGAGTTGTGTGTTCTGCGCGGCCCGTGCCAGCGCATTGTCAAACGCCTGAGTGATGAATGAGGTGAAGAATTCGGCATCCAGCGGCGCCACGTTGGCCTGGATCTTCTGCATGTCCTGGAAAGAGATCTTTCCATTCTTGAGCTGTTCCTTGATGAGCCGCGTAATCCTGCCGGAGCGGAAGCCGGCATCGAACGTGTAGCCCAGGTAGAAGATTCCACCGCCGGGCCGCAACTGTCCTACGGGATTGTTACCCAGCGTGACGCCCGCCGGATCGTTGTTAGCGTTCACAAAAAAGCCCGCTTTGGGATTGATAACGTGCGGCATCTCCGCGAAGGGCAAAATCTCAAATGCCGTGGACTGTCCCGGCTGAGGGTGGATCACCGGCAGCCATTCATTGCCACCCTGTCCATTGCGGATGAAGACGGGCAGCACTCCGTTGACCGTGCCTGCTTGCAGGTCTTCGCGCACCGGCATTTCGCCAACGGCAAAATAAGCAATGTTGCCATGAACATCGGCGTAGGCAATATTCTGCGGCGGGCAGGAGAAGAACGGCAGCCCCGCTTCAAACTCCTTGAGGTTGTGCGCGGAAGCCCACGTCAGCACTGCGTCCAGTTCGTGCGTGGCGCTGTAGCCGGTCCACTCAATGCTCAAAGCGGCTCCGGTGGTCGTATCCAGCGAAATGATCGGACCATTGTTCCGCCGCGGAACAATCAACGTCGCCGGAGGAATGCTTCCTCCCGGCGGCACCGTGATCAGATTGTCCGCAATGCCATCCCCCACTTTGTTAAACCGGAAGACTTCCGGGACCGGGATCACATGCTCCAACGCGCCTTTGAACACGGTGCTGAATCCGCTTGGTGAAGTTGGATCGGGGACCACCTGCTCCTGGAAAGTATCGGTCACGTCAATCCCGTCATTCGTCGCGCCCCACGCCACAAACTTATTGCGGCCCAGCGTGACGCCCGGCGTGCCGGGAAAGCCCTTGCCCATCACGTCCAGATCGCCTGCTTCAAGGTGTATGGGATACCATGTGGAAGGTTCGCCCAGCGAAAGATGCGGATCGTTTTCCACCAGCGGCACTCCGCTCGTCGTGTTGCGTCCACTAATGGCGAACTCGTTGGACGCACCTTCAAGTTGCTGTTCGCGCGCGTGGCGCAACAATGGAATATCTTTCATTTTTGCCATGTAGTCCCGCGCCAGCGCCAGCGTTTCCGGTCGAAGTCCCCCAGGCAATCCTTTGTTAGGGCTGTTCTTGCTCCACAATTGCTGTGAGA
>JBAVUZ010000888.1:0-4569 GCA_049697035.1 Candidatus Angelobacter sp.
ATATTGATGGCTGCAGGGCGGCGCAATGTGCTGAAGCACGAGGCTGGTATAGATGAAGCCAAAATAACTGTCCGGCAGGCGCTTCATTCGAGTGTCTTCATTCAATTGAAAATGGCAGTGAGGACGATCACGATTGAGCTCTTGCGCCGTGCTGATCATCGTGGGAGAAATATCCACGCCGCAACATTCCGGAAAATATTGGGCCATGGCGCGGGTCAACCGGCCCACGCCGCAACCAAAATCGAGCGCGGGTCGCCTTTTATCGATGCAAACACCAATGCTGGCTGCGTAGCCAAGTACTGCGTCAATCTCTTTGCGGCCTGTGGCGAAAAAGTCCTCTTTCGTCCATTGGCTGTTGCGTTTGCTCGGATCGGTGCATATCGCCCACAGCGGATCGGCTTGTGCCAATCCTTCCCAGTTTCGTTGCAGCTCTCTGAGTGAATTCATGGTTTGCGAGCGACCATCCAGATAGTGTCATACCGATTGATTTTCAGAGTCGCGTGCAGGAAACGGTGAAGTACGTAATAGGTACTATCCAGGAATAAACGGATACCGCTGGAAACATAATACGGATCAAGTGCTTCTTCTATGATGCGCAGTCCAGAGTTTTCAAGAAGCCGGCGCAGTACCGTCGGTGTGAAGTGCGAAAGATGGATTTCGCGAGAGGCTCCCGCCCGCGAAATTCCGAGTCTCGGGCTGAACTTCTGAAAGGACTTGAGGCCGAGCCTTTTGCCGATCTTCTTGATCTTTGAGGTCCAAGCCAGCACGTCATTTGGCACCGCGATGACTAAAATTCCTTGCGTCCTCAACAGAGCATGGCACCGACTCACCAGCATGCCTGGGTCGGGCACGTGCTCCAGAACATGGAACAAAGTAACGACATCGAATGATCGCGGAGGCAGATCCAGCTCTTCGACCTGTCCGACAAGAAGGTTAAGACCATATTTTTCTTTTGCGAGAGCGACTGCACTCTCAGACACTTCTGTTCCGAAAACTTCGCTAAACAATGATTGAGCAAGATGGAGAAATTGGCCATAGCCCGCGCCGATATCCAGCAAGCGACCCTTAGAGCTGTGCCGCGACAACTTTTTCATCCTGCGCTTCCACAGCATCTCTCGAGCGTGCTCTTCGTTGAGCCAAATGTCATACTTCCCTGCCTGCGAGTAGAACGCACTGATCTCGGCGAAAGACGGTCTGGGACTGTCAAAAATATATCCGCAGGACTCGCAACGGCAGAAATTGAAGTCTGGGTCTACTTTCTGTATGCGATCGCTGCGGCAGACGCTGCAAGCCAGTACAACTTCCGTATCAATCTTCTCGTTTGCAATCGTCGCTGCAATCATGTGGCGGCCTGCCTACCCGGAGCTGCTTCACGGACCGAACCTTGCGCACTTAACAATCCAAGAACGAGAAAGAACAAAGCTGTTACCTGCGGCGTGGTGTGGAAAAGATAATCAACCGTTCCGTGGACGAGCACACCACAGATAGCGGCAAAGATGGCAACGGCAATCATCTTATTGAAGCTGTCATGCGATTTGCGCAATTGCACCACGGCCTTTCGCAAAGCAAGAACAATCAAGACGCCGAAGACCAAGAAGCCCACCAAACCGGTCTCCGCCAGGAGTTCCAGATAAAGATTATGAGCGTCGCCGGTCCAGCCGTCAGGCAGACTCAAGAGGCCGCCCATCAGGGCTCGGAGATTCCCGAAGCCAGCGCCTAACACAGGCGAGTTGGCAAATACGGTGAAAGCTCCACCCCAAATTGCGAGACGCGAGACTGCGGTGAAGTCGTCGATCTCGCCAAGGCGCTGAAAGAAAAAGCTCGCTAGAGCGGCAGTAAGCAGACAGACAATCAGGACAAGTGCAACGCGACGTATCCTGGCCTTTCGGTCGTGCGCGGAGAAATGCGTGTGTACCAGCAGAATGGTGACGAAAGCGAGCAGACCGCCCCGGCTCTGCGTGAGCAAAAGCGCAATACCAGCAAACGCAAGACACCATCGGCTCAGAATGCGTAGAAGAGGATCCTTGCCGCCGGTTGCGAACGCTAAGCAGAATGGCAGCACCAGATTGAGATATCCAGCAAGTCCGTTATAGTGCTCAAGAAAGGATGTGATGCGACCTTCCCATGCCGGTATCTGCGCAATTTCATCCTGAATGGGATAGAGCACGTCATAAAGCTGGGAGTAACCGCCGGTGAGCGCCTGCCAGAGCCCGAAGATCGCCACGGCGATGGTTGAAGCCATTAAGGCCTTCAGCAAGATACGAGTGTTGTCCTGAGTCTGGCACCAGTCGGTAATCACATAGTAAAAGCCAATGTAAGATGCCAAGCGCATCAGTTCGCGCTGCGCATCGAGCGTGAGTGGATTGAGAAACAGCGCAGACGCCATCGCAATGACCAGGTACGCAAGGATCGCGCGCGTCAACCACGTGCCGAAGAGCCACGTGCGCAGATCTTTATTGCTGTTATGTGTCACGCGATAGACCACAACGCCGGCAAAGAAGCTGAACCGCACCAATGTGCTGAGATCGCGTATGGGAAAATCCCAGTTGAGGAAAGGCGTGAGTGGCAAGAAAAAGACGACCAATGGCAGTAAAAGCCGGAAACGCAGCGCGGCAAGAAGGAACACGCCTACGCCAACGGCCAGCGGCAGAGCCACAGGACTCGCAAGAGCCCCCGCAGCCAATGCCAGCGTAATGCCGACAATCAGCAGCTCCGACCGCCAGTTGGGCAGCTCAAGAACAATCGCTCGTGATGTTGCTGGACGACTCATCCTTCACGTATGGCTTGACTGCCCTGCCTTCATCAGGGCGTTAAGCGTTTGGCGTGCGCAACGTTCCCAGGTGAACTCGCGAACACGAGCAATTCCCTTTTGGCGCAGGCGCAGGCTTAATTCGGAATCTCGCAACACTGTCCGCATGCAAGCAGCGATATCTTCAACCGACAAAGGATCAAAATAAGCAAGCGCGTTGCCGGAGATTTCTGGTAGGCATGAGGTGTTCGACGCAATTGTCGGCACGCCACAAGCCATGGATTCAACCATGGGCAAGGAAAAACCTTCATACAACGAAGGCACTACGGCCAGACTGGCGCCTTTGATCAGCAGCGCCAGGTCAGAATCATCCAAAACGCCAGCAAGAATTACTCGACCTCTCATATCGCGATTTGCAGCGGTGTTCACTATCTCATTGGACGCCCAGCCAAGTTGTCCCGCAAGAACAAGATCAAAATCCAAATCTGCATTCTTCGCCCGCATAAGACGGAAGGCTTCAATCAACCGCTTGAGATTCTTGCGGGGCTGAATTGTTCCGTGATGAAGCAGGTACGGTTTTTCGATTCCCAGTCGAGCATGTAACGCGGCAAGCGCGGTCATGTCCGGAGGATCAGTGTTGAAGACAGAGTGATCGCAGCCATCATGAATCACGATAACCTTTTCTTCAGGGACGTTAAGATGCGTGACAATGTCTCTCTTTGAACACTCTGAAGAAGTGATGATTGTGCGTGAGAAACGCGCGCAGCCTTTCAACAAGACGCGCTGCAGTGCGCTTACCGGCGCCGAATGCGACGCCACGGTGATGGGCGTAACGTCATGGATCGTGCAGACAGCAGGTACAGGGCCTACAGGCAAGGTGGCCGCTGTAGGAATAAACATCACGTCAGCATGAGATCGCGAAGCGGAAAGACCAGCACCGCCGAAGCGCCAGAGTCTATCGTGATCGAGCAACGCTGATGAACGAAGCTCAAAGCGGTCTTCTGGAACAACGTGAATCGCGTCGTTGCCATTTCTGGCGGAAGCAAAAAGCGAGAAGCCAAGTCCGGCGTCTTGGCGGGCTAGCTTCTTAAATTCCCGCAGCAGGTTCTGCGTATAGACATAAGTTCCCTGGCACCGAAAGCGGCTGGCCAGAGTCCATGAGTCTATCGCGATCCTCACAACGCAACTCCTGCGGCGCGCGAATGTACTTCGCGCCTGCGCGCAACTTGCTCCAGAACAGCCGCCGTTTCTTGCGCGCAAAGGTCCCAGCTGAATCTCTGCGCACGTTCGCGGCCGCGTTGGGCAAGCTCGGTTTGCAAGTCACGGGACAACAACACCGATTCCATGCAGGCTGCTATGTCTTCAACAGAACTGGGATTGAAATAACGCAGAACGCCGCCGGAGACTTCCGGCAGACAGGAAGTGTTGGCCACGATTGCAGGGACACCGCAGGCCATGGCTTCGATCATAGGCAAACAGAAGCCTTCATACAGTGACGGGATCACTTCGAGTGACGCACCGCGAACCAGCAGAGACAAATCGCGATCAACGAGCACACCAGTGAGGATGACCTTGCCACGCCCCGTGTTATCTGCATTGGCAAGATTCAGCGTTTCTTCATGCTGCCACGCCAAAGGACCAGCCAACACCAGGTCGAAGTCGAGCTGCGCATTTCTCCCGAGCATTTGTCGGTAAGCCGCGATGAGGCGAGGAAGATTCTTTCTTGGCTGGATTGCGCCATGATGGAGAATGTACGATCGGCCGATTCCCAAGCGTAGCTGTAACTGTTTAAGCAAGGCTGCATCTGGAGGGACGGTACT
>JBAVUZ010000889.1:0-6225 GCA_049697035.1 Candidatus Angelobacter sp.
GCTTCACGCCGATCGCAATCGGCAGCCAGAACAGGAACATCAGCCACCAGTTGGCCGCCGCGGCTTCCCAGATACGGCGTCCCAGGCGGCCCCAATTTCCGCCGCTGGTGTATTGCAACATGAGCAGCGTCAGCGAGCCAAGAGTGAGCCCAAGCCAGAACATGAAGGAGAACAACCATGAGCGCAGGAACAAATCCCACTGGCCAAAGCCGAGCGTCAATCCGAGCGTCAGCACACTGAAAACCACGCCGATAACCAGCGAGCGGGAGCGCATCCGGTCAATGACGGACGGAGGAGCAAAATCTTTAGGAGTAACACGCACCAAAGTCTGGCTCATCGCTTGTTCCCCTTTGGCTGCGTATCAGGCACCGGCGTTACCGGAGTTGTTACGGCGGGCGAAATTATAGAGGTATCCGGGATGGTGATTCCTTGTTCTGTCGGCTTGTTCAACTGGTCTCGATCAGCAGCCGCAACGTCCGTCTCGCTTGCGTTCTGGCTGAGCTGCAACGCACGAATATATGCGGCAATGGCCCAGCGATCAGCAGGTTTTATCTGGGCGGCGTAGTCGGGCATGCCGCCAAACCCGTTGCTGATGACATCATAAAACCAGCCGAGTGGCGCGTTCTTGAGCCGCTGCACATGGAAAGACGGAGGACGCTTGAAGCCGCGTTGCACGATCATGCCGTTTCCATCACCCAACTGCGAATGGCAGGGAGTGCAATAGATAGTGTAGCGTTCCTGGCCGCGGGCCAGTATGTTCTGCCGTCCGTCCGGAGTATCCGTCTTGAACGGCAGATCGCCGGGTAGATCGTTGCCGTAAACGTTTCCGCGTTTGCCGGTCAGGTAATAACTGCTGGGATCGAGCTGCTCCTTGTCCACGATCACGCTTTCCTGGCATTCCGGCGAAGCATTATTGGAACAGTTTGCCAAGTCGCCGGAAACGGTGCGCGAGATGGTTCCGGGAACGGGATAGCGCGCCGATCTGCGGTCAGAATAGAACTCGCTTGATCTAAGCGGAATAAATTTGGGCTGGTTGTGCATGTCCTGCCGGCATCCGGCTAAAACAGCCATCCCTGCCGCCGCAAACAACAGCCATGCAACGCGGATTTGTGCCGGACGATTAATACGGCACCTCCGTGATCTCTTCCGGTTTATAACTCTCCAGCAATTTACGCGTATCAGATGGGCTGAACCGGGGATCCTGAGACTCAATACACAGGAAGAAGCGGTCACGGCTGGCGCGCACAAAGTTCGGTGAATTAAATACTGGGTGATACGGCTGCGGAAGTCCATTTAATGCCAACATGCCAAACACGGCGGCCAGGCATGCGCCCAGCACCGCGCATTCAAAAGTAACGGGAATGAACGCGGGCCAGGAATGAAACGGCTTGCCGCCGACATTGATCGGGTAAGCGACTGCCGAAACCCAGTATTCCAGCGAATATCCGCCAATCATTCCGAGCATGGCGCCGACCAGAACGACCAGCGAAACGCGGTTGTGGTGCGCGCCGATCGCTTCCGCGGCTTCCTCCAGCGGATATGGAGTGTACGCATCCATTTTGCGATAGCCGGCGGCATAGGCGCCCTTGGCCGCTTCCACCAGCTCCGTGGGCGTTTCAAATTCCGCCATTAGTCCGTAAATAGCTGAAGCTGTCATTATTCTTTCACCTTCGCCTGCGGAATCAGGTTCCGCATTTCAAAGATGGAAATGGCCGGCATAAGCCGGATAAAGATAAAGAAGAGCAAGGTAAAGAACCCCATGGTCCCGATGAAAATCATCATGTCCCACTTGGTAAACCAGTACATGCCCCACGAACTGGGAATGTAATCCCGCTGGAGGCTCATGACAACAATGACAAATCGCTCAAGCCACATACCGGTATTCACCACCACGGAAACCAGGAACAGTATCCACGGCGTGGAACGGACCTTGTTTAACCACAGCGATTGCGGTATGAGGATGTTGCAGAGGATCAGCATGTAGTAATAATGCGAGTACGGCCCGTGCAGCCGGTTATTCACCATGGCCAGTTCGTACTTGTCATGGCTGTACCAGCCGATAAACATTTCCATGGCGTAGGAATAAGCGACAATTTGGCCGGTTGCCAGCATCAGCTTGCCGCAGTTCTGCAAATGCCGCAGAGTGATGAAATCCTGCATGCCATAGAGATAGCGGAACGGAATCGCCAGCATCAGCACCATGGCGAAACCGGAATAGATGGCGCCCGCGACGAAGTATGGCGGGAAGAACGTGGTGTGCCATCCCGGCACAACAGACACCGCGAAATCCAGAGACACCACGCTATGCACTGAGAGAACCAGCGGGGTACAAAGGCCGGCCAGAAGCATGTAGGCCGTCTCATAGCGGTTCCAGTGCTTGGCTGATCCGCGCCAACCCATCGCCAGCATGCCATAGATGCGCCGGACAACCAGGGTCTTGGCTGAGTCGCGCAGCGTAGCAAAATCAGGGATAAGTCCAATTCCCCAGAACAGGAACGATGCGGTGAAATACGTGGAGACGGCGAACACGTCCCAGATCAGGGGACTGCGGAACTGCGGCCAGACGCCCATGGTGAGCGGAATGGGAAACAGCCAATAGGCTGCCAGCCAGGGACGTCCGGTGTGAATCAGCGGAAAGAGGCCGGCCTGCATAACAGCAAAAATCGTCATGGCTTCTGCAAAGCGGTTGATCGAGGTTCGCCAAGTCTGTTTGAACAGCAACAGAATGGCGGAGATCAGCGTGCCCGCGTGGCCGATACCGATCCACCACACAAAGTTCACGATGGCGAAGCCCCACCCGATAGGGATGGTGATGCCCCAGATGCCGACGCCTTTTACGAGCAGGTAGCCGACCGCGGTTTGCAGCATACCGAAAAGCGCCAGGGAAATGGCCACAATGGCTACCCAGAAGATTGGGGTGTGCCTGGTAAGCACAATCCCGGCAATGCGGTCCGTTATGGTGCCGAAGGTCTGGCCGGGCCCGATGATGGGCGGCCTTACACCTTTAGGCGGCAGAATGTCTGGTGCAGCCATCTCTTATGTGTTCTCCGTGCCAGACGCTAGTTTGGGGTTGGGGTTTCGCACCGCCGCCATATACGTGGTGCGCGGACGCGTATTCAATTCCGCCAGCAAATCATACTTGCGCGGACTGCTCTTTAACTTTGCCACGGCACTGTTCTTGTTATTGATATCACCGAATGTAATTGCCCCGGTGGGACAGACCTGCTGGCAGGCCGTCTTGATTTCGCCTTCCCGTATGTCGCGGTCTTCTTTTTCTGAAGCGATGCGGGCCTGGGTGATGCGCTGCACGCAGTAGGTGCATTTTTCCATCACGCCGCGGCTGCGGACCGTAACGTCAGGGTTCCGGCCCAGCTTCAGGCTTGGCGTGTCGTAGTCGGCGAACAGGAAGAAGTTAAACCGCCGAACCTTGTAGGGACAGTTGTTCGAACAATAGCGCGTACCCACGCAGCGGTTATACACCATGTCATTCAGGCCTTCAGTGGAGTGCGTGGTCGCGCCCACGGGGCAAACCGGCTCGCACGGAGCATCTTCGCACTGCATGCATGGGACCGGCTGGAAGTAGACGCTTGGATTGGCCGGATCGCCTTCATAGTAGGAGTCGATGCGGATCCATTGCATCTCACGGCCACGCTGCACCTGCTCCTTGCCCACGACGGAGATGTTATTTTCCGCCTGGCAGGCCACCGCACACGCCTGGCAGCCAACACAGGAATTCAGGTCAATGGACATACCCCAGGCGTACTTCGCGTACCAACCCTTTTCCCGGTAGTCAGGATAAAGAGTCTCTTCCCGTTGCGGGGTATCTTTCGGCTCTTCCTCTGGATTTTCATGGGCAAACCGCGGGTTTTTCACGAACTCTTCCAGAGTGGCCACTTTGACCGGCTCTCGATCGTCCATGCTGAAATGGCCTTGCGTCACGGCGATGTCCCAGTACCGGTTTGTTACATTAATCTTCGCGCCGCTGGCAATGTACTGCGTACTACTAGGCCGAACTTTGTAAGCGTTGTAGCCTGTGCCGGTCCCTACGCGTCCGGTCCTGGATTGGCCATAGCCCACAAAAAGCGTGACCGCATTGTCAGGATGGCCCGGCTGCGGCCAGTAAGGAGCCTCTACTTTGCGTCCGTCGGGGAAAACAATTTCAATAATCCTTTGCGCATCCGACTGATGGTCATTGTCGTCCTTGAGCTGATTCAGCTTCCAGTCCGCCGCCATTTTGGGACTAATCATGGCAACGTTGTCCCATGTATTGCGGCTCAGCGGCTTGGGTGTCTCCTGAAGCCAGGCATTATTGATAAAGCTGCCATCGTAAATAGTTGGATCGGGGCGGAACGCGACCTCAATCCCATCGGCGGAAGCAGCCGGAGCGGGCAAAGCTCCAAGCTTGGCGCTGACCTGCCTGGCAGGCGAGGCGGTGTTGGCCACAAAACCGTCATGGACTGATGTCCGCCAGAAACTCTCGAAATCGGCTGTGGGATGCTGCGATTTCCAGTAAGTCTGCACCACATCATGCGAGCCGGTACCCGGCTGGTCAGTAAACATCGCCAGCGCTTCATGACAGTTCCTGCCGTCATAAAGCGGCATGATCATAGGCTGAATTACGCTAACCGTGCCGTCATAGGATCGCGCATCGCTCCAGGCTTCCAGATAGTGCGCTTCCGGCACATGCCAGTGCATGTAGTCGGTGGTCTCATTCTTGTAGTTGGAGAACTGTATGCGGAGTTTGGCCTTCTGCACGGCACTGACAAAGTCGAGATCGACCGGAGCGTTATACACGGGATTGCCGCCAATGATTACCAGCGTATCCACTTTGCCGGCGTTCATGTCAGCAATTAATTCTTTAATGGACTGCCCGTGCTCCACCGCATCCACTTCAACGGGATCAATGTAGGTAACCGTCTGGCCGACATTGCCCAGCGCGCCGTTCATGGCTTGCGCCAGCGCATAAACCGCAGGTGACTGGAACTCGCCCGGAACAACCAGGCATTTGCCTTTGTGCTCCGTCAGGTCGGCGGCCACGGCATCAACAAATTTTTGCTGGTCGGCATTTAGATTGCCTGCCGCTCCGCCTGCGCCAACTTTTGCCGCCAATGCTCGCGCAACTGTCTCTACTTCTGACGGGCGCAAGACTAAGCGATGGTCGGCCTTGGCGCCGGTGGTGGAAGGCGAACTCTCCGCCACATAAAGGCGGTTCATCTGAGCGCCATTTTCGAGCTTGCGTCCGCGCATGAAGTCACGCGAATAGCGGACAAAGCCCGGGAACCACTCTCCGGAGAGGAAGTCGGCATCCAGCGAAACCACGACTGCCGCATTTTCAAACTTGTAAACCGGATCGTAATATCCGCCGAAAGCGAGCTTCGATCCGGCGCGCATGTTATCGCGATTGACCGGGTCCCAGCGATGCCACTTTGACTGCGGGAAAGCCTGCTGTACAGCCTTCATCTGCCAGCCAAAGGTCGGCGAAGTCATAGCGCCGGTAAGGAAGCGCAACCCCGCACCCTGGGTCGCCTTAAGACCATCCTTATCGCTGATCCTGCCGTTGACCGCCATGGCAAAATCGCCCCATGAGCGAAGTTCGCCCATATTGGTCAGCGTGGTAGAGCGGTCAGGGTCATAAAGATTCAGGATGGAGGCCTGGGCAAAAAGGTCAGTGGCACCCAGGCTGGCTGCGTGCAGCGGATTGCCTTCAATCTTGGTGGGACGAAATTCGTGCGTTTCCACCAGCAGCGGCAGCGCATGACCATGAAAAGGCATGGCTGTGGCATAAAAGATTGGCTTGCCGGGAATCAGCTCTTCCGGCTGCCGGACATAAGGCAGGATCTGCTCCAAAGGCTGCCGCGTGCAGCCGGCCAGTCCAGCCAACGCCATGGATGCGCCGGCCAGCTTGAGGAAGCTGCGACGCGAAACGGGATCGACCCATTCTGAGGCCTGGCGCGGAAATTCGCGCTGCAGCAGTTCGCCGAACGCTTCCTGGTCCGCAAGCTCCTCTAAGGTACGCCAGTACTTTGGGCCCTTGGCATCGGCCAGCTTTTTGCGCACGGCTTCCAGCTCCATGCTGGCCGGCTTGATCTCACTGGCAGAAATCAGATTAGGTTTTATATCGCTGTTATTAGACATTCGTTTCCATTTGTTTCCACCCTATCGGTGGCAGGTGGAGCAACTGGTTATGTCCTGCTGCGTGCGCAGGTGATATTCATTCCGTAACGC
>JBAVUZ010000890.1:0-3114 GCA_049697035.1 Candidatus Angelobacter sp.
TTCATGTCCTTCACTCACGGCTTTGGCGGTCGTTCAGGAGTGAGGTGAGGCGCGGCGAATTTGCGCCGCGCGGCTTGTGGCGAAGAATATAGTTAATGTGCTCATGAGAGTCCTTACCTCCGACGAAGTGCGCCATATTGAGAGTGAAGCCGCCAGCCGGACAGATACACCGTCGGCGCTGCTGATTCAGCGCGCTGGCTATGCGGTGGCGCAGTTTTGTCTGGCCCACTTTAAGTTCCGGTCCGTCTGCGTGGTTTGCGGCGCGGGTGGCAACGGCGACTATGGGCTGATGGCCGCGCAGGTGTTATCGGGCATTGCGGAACAGGTCTCTATCATTGTTCTGGCCAAGGACGCGAGCGGGCTTTCATCCGAAATGGCGGTCATCTGCGAGAGCCTTGCGACGGAGCCGCTTTGGCTTATCGATGAGGCTGGGTTCCAGGACGAATCGATCCCGCGAGCGCTGGAAGCAGACTTGATCATCGATGCGGTTGCGGGAAGGGGATTCAAGAGTCCGCTGGAATGCACCGCCAGGAAAGCGGAGGAGGCGATCAATCAGGCTTCGGGAGTTGTTGTCTCGGTCGGCGTACCCTCGGGGGTTGAGCCCGAAAGTAACGTCCCGGTGCATGAGGGCGGCAGCGAAGCGGTGTTTGCCCATGGCGTGATTACGTTCGTCGCGCCCAACCCGGCGCACATCTTTGGGAGACTCACGGCGGGACCGATTGCGCTTAGCGAACTGGGCGTGCAGCCAAGCCTGGCGTCGCATGAAACCGGTTTGAGCGTTGTGACCGCGCAAGAAGTCCGGATTACATTTCCGCCGCGGCCTGACGAAGCGCACAAAGGCGACTTTGGCCACGTTCTTGTGATTGGCGGCGCGCTGGACCAGGCTGGCGGTGCAGCGCTGGCGGGAATTGCGGCGCTGAGGACTGGTGCAGGTCTGGTTACCATTGCTTCTCCCCGGTCAAGCCAGCCGACCGTTGCCGGGTTTGCGCCTGAGCTAATGACGGAAGGGCTTGATGAGGATGCAGCAGGCAGAATCTCACTGGCGGCGCGAGACAAGATAGTTGAGTTACTGGCGAAAGCAGATGCGGTTGTGCTTGGCCCGGATACTCCACGCGACGACGAGACAGCTCAGTTCATGCGGTGGCTCATCGGCAATTGCCCAGCGCCGCTGGTGTTGCACGACGTTGGACTACCTGACCTATCTGGAAATCGCGTGGAGAAATCCGGCGACCAACGATTGCGGGTGATTGTTATGGATGCGGAAGAAGCGGCGGCTTTTCTGCGGATACAGATCAAGGAAGCCGAGGCCGATCGAATCGATGCGGCGCGACGCGTGGCGCGGCAGGCAGATGCGTGCATCGTGTTGCAAGGACTTAGAACCATCGTCGCGGGACGCTCGGGCGAAACGTGGATCAGCATGACGGGCAACTCGGCACTGTCAAAAAACGGCGCTGACGATGCTCTCTGCGGAATGATCGCCGCGGCACTGGCCCGGCATTCGGCAGACAGATCGGATTTGTTGCGCGAATTGGACGTTGCGTCCGCGGTGTATCTGCACGGGCTTGCCGGCGATCTGGCCCGCGATATTTTTCACGAAAACACTTTGCTCGCAACCGATCTGCTGGAGACATTGAGTGATGCGTTTCGCGATTGCGAGCTTCAGTCTGACCGCGGGCTATTTTATTTGCGGAAGTAGCTGGCTCACCGCGAAATTCGCTGAGACGATATTGCGCGAAGTCGGCGTGGTCCGGTCGCGGAATGCGCCGCGAGCAAGGCTTCGCGATCGACAATGCGGTTCAATTTCATTTTGATAAAGCTGCCGATGCTGCGCAGTTCCATGACAAATCCCTCCATGCCAAAGGCGACAAACGCCGTGAGATCGAAGGGAGGAGGAGATTGCCAGCAGCGGTGCTGCATGCTCTGATACTTGATGTCGTTCAGGTAGAAGTAGTCGGAGAGAGCGTAGAAACCGCCGTGCACGTTGTATCCACGTTGAAGAAGGATTCCAGCAGTGAGAAGGCGCGACACTCTTCCGTTGGCGTCGCCAAAAGGGTGGATCGTGACGAGGAAGAAGTGGGCGATCAGCGCCTGGATCACGGGATGCAAAGCCAGCAGGCGATCGCTGGTGATGAAAGCGATATATTGGTTCATCAGTCGCGGCAGCCAATTGATCGGGGCTCCCATGTGCAGGCCGCCAACTTCCCGGCGCCCCACCTGGACCGCCAAGCTTCGCAGAGTACCGGGAACATAATCTCCCGTGGCGCCGTCGGTCACCATCCGGTGCATGGTCATCAGGTCGGCCAGTGTCAGCGGTGGAGTTCCTGCCGCGAAGCGTTCATTGACCCACGCCCGCGCGTTGGCCGAGTTTCTGAGGCGCAACTGTAGTTTTTTGTCTGTGGATTCAGCCAGGCCTTGCTCCAGCGATGACTCTCGCCACTGCGGCGGAAGTACACGTGTGAGGGCAGCCTGTTTGTGTGCTTCAACCGCCAGCAGGTGCGGCGTCAACCTCTTCAGGTCAAGCCGATAATCGAATTCAAATTGTATCCAGTCCATTTCCCGGTTACACGTTCATTCGAATGGCCGCGCGAGCCCTTACTGATTCGGGCGGGCAGTTCCGCCCGCGCCATCAGTCGGCTTGGTTCCCGCATTCCGCGCTCGCGCCTGCCGCTGGAGTTCAGAAGTCCGCGAGACCAGATAGCCAATCATATAATTTGCATCGTCATCGGCAACGCGGAGGTTAGGCATGTTTACGTGGCCGTATTTCTCAGCCAGCGCCATGGTGATGGGGTCTTTCTCGGCCAGCAGTTGCTCGGGATGCTGGATTTTACGCATCAGCCAGTCGCGGTTGCGCGTATCGGTCACGCCAGCCAGGTCGGGACCAATTTTGTCTCCCTGTCCCACCGTATGGCATGCGCCGCACTTCTTGGTGAAAAGATATTGCCCGGGATCAAGATGAATGGTTGCCGACTCCGTGTTCTCCTTGCCCTGAGCGGGCTTCATGTTGCGGAAGCTGTCCAGGAAATCGCCAATCATCTGTGAGAGAAAGCGCGGATTATCCAGCGCGGAGTTACGCATCCACTGGCCCATGGGCTCGTTGCCCAAGAGCAGGTGAGG
>JBAVUZ010000891.1:0-1716 GCA_049697035.1 Candidatus Angelobacter sp.
CCATCGCGATAAGAGCTGATTTTCCGAATCGGTCTTTATTTTTTTGACCCTCAATGTTTCTGGCCGGCGATCCAACTGGCCGAGTGCGGAGAACCAGCGGCGACACAGAAATTTTCCAGGGTATCCAAGGTGGCAGTGATTCCAATGACATTTCGTCTTCGGCTCCTCATCTTTTTCGTTTCCATTTTTGGTTTGTCCAGCGGTTCGTTCGCGCTCGCATCCAGCTCCAGCACCACCACCAAAGCCAAGGCCGGCGGACACGTAACTGAAAACGCCCGCGCGCAAAAACGTATGGCCCGGCTGCGCCACAAGCGCGCCGCAAGAAGACACGTAGCGGCACGCTCCGCCACTCGGCGCTCTACCTCCGCAAAAGCAGCCAGCGCAAGAGCGTCCTCAAATAGCGCGACTTTAAAGACTGTCAGCCTCCATCGCCGCCATGCTCGCCATCGTTGGGTTGAGCAATTCACGGCCAGCTCGTTTGCCGATGACATCACCGATGGCGACATCGTTGAAGGTGAAGATCCCGTCGTGCGCCAGGCCGCTATTGACGCGCTGGGCAACATGAACGGCACCGTCGTCGCCATTGATCCCACTAGCGGACGCATTCTTGCCATGGTCAACCAGAAGCTTGCGCTTAGTGGAGGCGCGCAGCCCTGCTCCACCATCAAGGTCGCCGTGGCGCTGGCCGGGCTGAGTGAAAAAGTTATTACCCGTGAAGAATCCATCGCGCTGGGCGGTCGCGCGCACATGAGTCTTACTCAGGCGCTGGCGCACTCCAACAACGCTTACTTTGAAGCCGTCGGACGCCGTCTCGGCTTCCCCAAGGTCAGCTTTTACGCCCACCAGTTCGGACTTGGCGAGCTTGCCGGTTACGGCATTGAAGGTGAGCATCTCGGCACGTTCCCAGATCATGAGCTCCCGGCCAACCTCGGCGGCGTGGGCAAGATGTGTTCTTTTGGTGAAAGCATTTCCATGACTCCGCTGCAACTCGGCGCGCTGGTTTCCGCCGTCGCCAATGGTGGCACGCTTTATTACCTCCAGCATCCCACGTCTGTTGATCAGGTCATCAACTTTGAGCCGCGCATAAAGCGCCAGCTAGATATTGGTCCGCTTGTTCCGGAAATTGCTGAAGGCATGACCGGCGCAGTGCGTTATGGCACCGCCCGTCGCCTCGGCCTGAACTTTAGTGAAGAGCAGATTCTGGGCAAGACCGGCACCTGCTCCAAAGACGGTACGCGCTTCGGATGGTTCGCTTCATACGCTGACACGCAGTACGGCCACATCGTCACCGTGGTCTTTCTCCAGGGTGGCCGTCCCACCTTTGGCCCCAAGGCCGCCGAAATCAGTGGCAAGTTCTACCGCGCTCTGTACGACCATAACTTCTTCGCCGCGCGCGCCACCACCGCCAGCGGAACCCCGGCAGAAAAGCCGGCGGTAGGAGTGCAGCAGTAAGGGCCTGGTTCGCTGTGAATCAAAGGGGTAAGCCCGGGTCCAAGGCGAACCCAGGGCGAACAGGAAACGAGCTTGATTCCTTGCAGAATAGCTCTATCATTGTGCTTAGTAACTTTTGCATTGCTGTAAGCACGGGCGGCATCTAAGCAGCAGAGGGTTTGGTATGGCCATAAATTTAAACAAGGAGCTGGAAGTAAAGGAAATTGCTCCGTCAAGCCCAACCGGCAAGATCGGCCAGGTTGTGCACGTGAACCCAAATGGAAT
>JBAVUZ010000892.1:0-3216 GCA_049697035.1 Candidatus Angelobacter sp.
CGCCCACCCTCCTCGCCCAGCTCGCTTCCGTGGAATCAGAAATTGAGGGGTTGGACAAACGCCTCACCGCTGCACATAACCCTCAGCAGTTTACGGTTAGCATTGAGGAATTGCGCCAATTTGTGACAAGGAAAGCTTTTGACCTTACTGCTGTTCTCCGGTCGGATGCAGCAACGGCGCGTAGGGCTTTGGCTCATCACGTCCAAAAGCTGGTACTTACGCCAAAAGAAACCCCGGACGGCCAAGTGCTGGCGGTATCCGGGGATGTCGACCTTTTCGGCGGCGACGACCGTGTAATGCTGATGGTGGCCAGGGACGGAATCGAACCGCCGACGCCAGCCTTTTCAGGGCTGCGCTCTACCAACTGAGCTACCTGGCCATTTCGGGTGGGTTACATACGTGCATCTTCGGTGGGACGGCTGAAGACTTTGTGCGTACGGAACGTTTTCGATTATAACAACCTCGCTGGATTCACTCAAACCGGAATCACTGTGGTCGATAGGGCGCCGCGTCAGCTTCAATATACAGCTCGATTTTGCGCGGTTTGCTTTGCCGCAAGTGAAAAGCGCGGCTCGCCCCGAGCGCCATGTAGGATCCGCGCACTCAGATATTCGCCCAGCGCGGGACCGTGCTTGAAGCCATGCCCGGAACCTCCGCCGGCAATCCACACATTTTCAAGCTGAGGATGGCGATCGATCAAGAAATCGCCGTTCCAGGTATTTTCGTATTGGCATACGCGGGTCTCGACAATTGGTGCGTGCTCCAGCGCAGGTATGTGCTGCCGTAAATACTCGCGCAAACGAGCCACGGACGATTCCGTTACCACCCGCATACCGGTGTCGGGATCGAAGCGCTCACCATGCAGGTCAAAAGCAATTTTGAATCCGCGTCCCTCGATATCCGGCAGCGCGTAAGGCAAGGCGGCATGTGTGCGATGCAGCCACACAGGCATTTTAGGCGGTCGGAAATCCGCGCTACCTGCCGGAGCGCCAAGAAAGAACACCTCCTGCCTGGTTACAAATATCCGCTCCGCTAACAATTCAGGAAAAATCTTTGGCAGCCATGGACCACAGCAGAAAATAAATGTTCCTGCAGAAATGGATTCGCTCGCGCTGGTATGAATCGTCTTCAGATCGCTCCCACCGCTTGATGGCGCGTTGGCGGAAGATTGAATGTAATCGACGCCACTCGCTGTTAATTCTTTCACCACTGTCTGCACGGCATCGCGGGCCAGCAGAAGGCCACTGTTCGGCTCCAGCACGCCCCAGGTCACATCGTGGAAGCGGAGTTGTGGCCACCGTCGCGCAATCTCTTCCGCCTTAAGTTCTTCGCGCTTGACTCCCGCCTGGCCCAGCACACGGCAGAGACTTTTCAAGTAAGCATCGGCCTCATTGCTTAGCCAGAGAACGCCGGTTTGCCTGAAAATTTCACGTCCCGTGCGAGCGGCAAACTCACGCCAAAGCGGCAATGATCGCATGGCCCAGCGCGTGTAAAGCTCGTCCGGGCCATAGCCCATGCGGATCACGCGCGTTTCACCGCCGGAACTCGCACGGCTGTTCGCTGGTCCGTAGGCATCCAGCAAGGCGACTGATGCGCCACTCTGGCGCAAAAAATGCGCCGTCCACGCGCCGAAGACACCCGCGCCAACCACTGCAAAGTCGTATGTTTTGTTATTCACAATTATTTTCGATCGACATGCTGACAAATCAACTGCGCTGTCACCAGGTCTTCCAAAGCGCATCCCACGCTCTTAAACAATGTAATCGACTCCGCGCTCGGGTGCGCTGTTTTCTTGCCTGAAGCAATCTCGTGCAGATCAGCCGCGACATGCGAACGGGCGATGGTTCCATTCTTGATTGGCACTAGCAAGTCACCGGCTTCCTGCAACGCGCCTTCATAAGTATCCACCACTACAAGAGCGCGCTTCACGGTTATGTCATCAACCTCACGCGTGTCCGGCTGAAACGCCCCCACCAGATTCAGGTGTGTACCCGGACGCAGCCAATTGCTGTCAAACAACGGCTCATGCGCGGTGGTGCAGGTGCAGATCACGTCAGATTCTCGCGCCACAGTTTCAGCATTCGCTGTCTCAACATTCAGGCCCAACTCAGTTTTAATTTTGCCGCAGAATGCCGCAACGTCAGACCGTCCCGATCCGCACACCAGAAAGCGCTTGAAATTCCGCACTCTTGGAAGCGCGGCAAAATGCGCGAATGCCTGTCGTCCGCTGCCAAAAATGCCGAGCGTCTCTACGTCCTTGCGCGCCAGCAGGTCAGTTGCTACAGCGGAGGTTGCGGCGGTCCGCACGTCAGTAAGATAATTTGCCTCCATGCACGCTATGGCAACCCCTGTCTTGGGATCGAGCAGTTTATAAGCCGCCTGAACTCCTGCTTTCGCGCTCACGCTAACAAGTTTGACTCCTGCGGCGCCCAGCGCGGAATCGTAACAAGGCATGACCAGCAGAATAGCTTCATCCATGTTCAACACGGTCCGCACCGGCATGTGGAGAGTGGCAAAACCGCGCGCAAATGCCGCGTGGATGGCCCCGATCACAGCATCAATGTTGAGAGCCCGGCGAACTTGGTCTTCTGAATAAAGAAGCATGGGCTTGTGTCTATTTTTTGCGCTTCCCTGCCCGGGCCAGAATCCGGCGCACCTTCTTGGGCGACACAGAAAGCCGCTTGGCTACGCGCGCTACCTTCCTGTCTTCTTTTTCCCAGACTTTGGGAATCACGATCTCCGCAAACTGCTCAGTCAATTCCTGGAATGTTTCCTCGCCGGTAATTCCCTGAGACCATGCACGCAATAATGGATCGATGCTGCCCTTGGGCATAACTTTCTGTTTGAGCATCTGAAGTTCTTCCCAGAGATCGTCATAATCCACCGCTTTCAAAAATGAACTGGCGAGCTCGCAACAACGTTTTGCGTCCTCCGTATCGTGGATCGCCGGGTGGCAAGCCGTGAGGCCACGCCAAATGTAAGCCCGCGCCAGCAGGCGATGGTTCTGCGTGTGCTTGGCCGCTTCCACGGCTTCGCGGGCATAGTCGCGGGCGGCCTGCGCATGCTCCCAGGTGTGCGTGCTGCCTTCAATTTCTTCTTCCAGTTTTCCGTTTTCCACTTCGCATTGCAAAAGCCGCGCGCGGGCCATCAGGATGGAATCATTGACCTGCTTGCCCAGCTCAAATGCCTGCTCGGCCTGGTCACTGGCATTGTCAA
>JBAVUZ010000893.1:0-2500 GCA_049697035.1 Candidatus Angelobacter sp.
CAACTTTTCAGACCCCTCGACCACTCGATCTTCGACTCCCTCCGTTTCCTCTGTTCCTCCGCGTTTCAAAGATTTTGAACTTTGACTGTAATAACGCGATCTTCGGCCCCACGATGCTCAATCACAATCTCCACGTCCCTCTCTTTGGCAAACCTTGCAAACTTCTCTCCCCACTCAATGAGCAAGATACTCTCCGGCGACATAAGATCGTCTAGCGCCAGTGTGTCGAGCTCGCGCTGCGTATCGATGCGGTATAGATCGACATGAAAGAGCGTAACCACGGGGCCGCGATATTCGTGGATCAGCGTAAACGTGGGGCTGGTAACGTCGTCTGCTTTAGCCGCCTGGAAACCTTCCGCAATGCCTTTGACCATGGTGGTCTTCCCTGCTCCCAGATCGCCGCGCAGAAGGACTATGGTGCCCGGCTTGAGATCAGCGGCCAACCGGCGGCCAAGTTCCGTGGTTTCTTCGGCGGAGTGGGTTTGAAAGGTTTTCATCGCTCCAGTTTTCATCGCTGAAGATAGGCAAACTTGCTGTGGGATTCCTCTACGCAGACGGCAAAGGCCTCACCCAGGCAGTTGATGATGTCGGTGGCGATCATGGATTGCTGGCCGTAAAGCGACGCAGCAATATCGCCGGCGAGCCCGTGGAGGTAGACGGCGCGCGCGACGCCGAGCGCCGCCTTCAGGTCGCGGGCCTCACCGACCTTGGCTGCTATCTTTTCGGCGGCAATATTCGCCATCTCCGGATCCGATTTTTTTACAAGCTCCTTGATTTTCTTTCCTTCAGGGTCATCGCCGGGACGCCATCCCCCGGAAACTCCCTGCAAAGGCCTTTGCGCCAAGACGGCAGCAACAATTCCAGTAAGCACGTCGCCTGAGCCGCCTTTGGCCATTCCTGGATTGCCGGTCAAGTTAATCCATACGTGGCCATGCGGGCTGGCGATCACGGTGCGATGGCCTTTCAAAACGACGCAGGCGCGCGTCAATTCCGCGGCGCGCCTGGCTGCCGCAAGACGATTGGCCTGGATGGCCGGGACAGGGGAGCCGATGAGCCGCGACATTTCACCGGGATGCGGCGTGAGTACGCGGAATGAATGGTCGTCGGCGTCCGGCTGGATTTCTTCACCATGTCCGGCAAAAGCATTGATGCCATCGGCATCAATGACCAGCGAGGTGGTACAAATGCTCACAAAGTCACGGATGAACTCCGCCGTTTCCTCATTCTGCGAGAGTCCGGGACCAAGCGCGACCACCGTTTTACCTTTCAAAAGCTGCTCGCGTCGTGCCAGGGCCAAAATCGAAACCGTGCCGTCAGCAGTCTCCTCCAGAAGCTCTGTCATCAACTCCGGCGCGGACGCTGCGACGGCCATCTGGACAGACTTGGGCGATGCCACGGTTACGAGTCCAGCGCCGGTCCTGAGGGCCGCCAGCCCAGCCATGGCCGGTGCACCGCTCTTCCCTACTGAACCGCCGATCACCAGCACATGACCAAAATCCCCCTTATGCGCATCTGGACGGCGTTGCAAAGCGAGTGCCTGCACATCGGCACTGGTTATAACGTCCTGCCGCAGCGAGGCGTGTTGGGCGACCAGCTTAACCGGAGAACCAATATTGGCAAGGGCAACGGGGCCATCCGTAAGATCGGCAAAGACCAGAGCAGACTTGGGCGCGGTGAAAGAGATTATGGCATCGGCATGAACAAAGGATGAGTAATCAAAAGCGTTCTCATTGGCATCAGCATCCACGCCAGAGGGCAGATCAACAGACAGCACCCAGCCAGTAGCTTTATTGATGCGAATGATCGCTTTTTCCGCAATGCCTTTCAATGGCGGCTTGAAACCGGTGCCCAGGATCGCGTCGAGGACGAGATCAGACTCTAGCGCCTGTTCGATCTCCGGCTTGCTCAAATCTTTTTCGTCGGCGACCCATAACGCGGACACGGGTAGCTTCTTGAACATCTCCGCCGCGTCACCACGCAACTCGTCCGGCCCTTTGGCAAGCACGATTACCGAAACTTTCTTGCCTGCTTCATGCAGTTTGCGCGCCGCGACAAAGCCATCGCCACCATTATTGCCCTTGCCGCAAACAGCGCAGGCAGACTCGAAATCGAAATGCTTTTGCGCGAATTCCGCCACGGCGGCGCCTGCGTTTTCCATTAAGGTAAGCGACGGAACGCCATATTTCTCAGTGGTGGCGCGGTCAATGGCGCGCATCTCTTCCGCGGTAACGATCTTCATGGGCGAGTGGCGGAGGCGCTGGCGGCAAGAGATTCCAGCCGGGCAAGCTGTGCGGTTTCTCCCATGGCGATAAGACAATCTTCCGCGCCTATAACTTCATGGGCCTGGGGGTTAAAGCGTGTGCTGCCGTCCGCATGGCGAATGGCAAGAATCATGATCCCGAATTTATGGTGGATGCCGGAAGTGCCCACGGTTGCGCCTGCAAGCGAGGATTTCGCCCCGATCCTGATTTCTTCAATCAGCATCTGGAAGGTGCCGGAG
>JBAVUZ010000894.1:0-2211 GCA_049697035.1 Candidatus Angelobacter sp.
CCGACTCCACGTTGTATGGAAAAATCTTGTGCGGGGTCACATAGTCATCCATGTTCGATGAGTATGTTGTCTCCGGCTTTTTGGGTCCGCCACCTGTGTCTCGCCGGGCATAAAGGATGAACCCCACCCGAATGCCAGCGATCACAATAAATACGAGCAGACTTATCTGTAGTTTCTTTTTAAGATCAGCATCCATCGTGAAATAAATGTAACACGTACAAGGCCGCTCTGGCGGGAACCGTCACTTACTCTGATGACGCCCACATTAGCCAGAGAAACAGCATGCCGACCGACAAAATGAGAGCATGCCAAGCGCACCGCGCCACGGCTCCAAACGCCGCCCATCGCGGAAGTTAAGCCTCCGAGAGAAAGTAAAATGCCGACCTGTAAATCACGAGGAGCTTAGGATCATAGTAGCGAAATCCTCCGGCTGCCATTGCATACAGAACGGTGCCAACTGCGAGCAACGCCGATGAGCTGCCAAGAGCAAACCCAATCACTGGAAAGTACAGACAGTCCGGCTTGCGGCGATGAGCGGCGCAGCCACCGCCGCCATCCCACAATCAGGATGATAGGCAAGCATATCCGGCGATCGATAGCACCAAGAGGACAAACTGCACGGGCACATCTTACGCTACAGCTTCACGAGTTTGCTCGCTCCCAGCACCAGTCCCAGCGTAATGGCGGCGATCACTACCTCGCCCAGCGCTCCGACAATGAACGGCCGCAATCCCTGCTTCTTCATTTCCTTGAAATTTATGCGCAAGCCGACTCCGGCAAACGTCAGCAGAAACGCCCACTTGGACAAGTTCGCAAGGCTATTCAGCTGGTCTTTATTGAAGATGCTCAGGCTGGCCAGCAACGAGATCAGCAGGAAGCCCAGCACAAACTTGGGAAACTTCTGCCACAGGAACGCAGCCTTGTTCCCAACCGCTTGTCGGCCTTCGCGCGCCGCCCAATACAGCGCGTATCCCAGAACCACAAAGCCGATCATCGCATTGCGCGTGGTCTTGGCCAGCACGGCAATTTTGGCTGCAGCATCAGAATAGAGCGCGCCCGCCGCCACGGCCTCGGCTGTATTGTCCACGCCGGTTCCGGCCCAGAGGCCGTAAATGCGGTCGCTCATTCCCAGCCAGTGCCCAATGGGTGGAAAGGTAAACAGCGCCAACGCGCCCAGAGCCAGGATGGCCGCAATGGCGAATGAAGAGTCTTCATCGTCCGCCTCAATGGCTCCTCTGGTGGCGATAATCGCCGACACGCCGCAAATCGAGCTTCCAACCGCAAGCAGACTTGTCAGCTTGGGGCTGAGACCGAAGATCCGCCCCAGAAGCGTCATAAAGCCGATGGAAAGAATAAGCTCAATCAAGACTAGAGTAAGACTGACCGCGCCCAGCTTTAGAACATCCGCCAAGAGAAAGCGCGCGCCCAGCAACACAATGCCGGTCTTGAGCCAGAATTCATAGGTTGCGATTCCCGGCTTAAAAACTTCCGCCACGCCGACTGTGTTGGAGATCAAAAGCCCAATCAGGATGGCCCACAGAACATATTCAATGTTGGGAACCACCAGATGATGGGCTTTGGTATAAGTGGCGATCGACTTCTCCAGGACTTTTCCGCCCAATCCAACAATGGTCAACAAGCCAATGCCTGGCAGCATGGCCAGAAATTTGCGCGGCAATTGAATTGGTTCTGCTCTCAGTACGGTTGTAGTACTTGCCATTGCTAATCCTCCAGTCAATCTCGTTGCGCGTTACCACCCCACATGCTTCAAGGCGCCCAACTTCACAAGTGCCGCTAACAGCAAAGCAATCGCAACGGCCCAGCCGTCCAGCGAAAGGGCTCTTTTTGGTTTTTCTTGTGTCACTTGATTTGCCATTTGCGTGGTCCTCCTAAATGCCTGCTTTGTTCAACTGTGTGTATCCCTTGCGTCTTGCCGCAAAAGAAGAAGCCCACTCACGTCTGGTGAGTGGGCTTCAGCAACATTCCTAAACTATTGCCTTATGAAATCACCCGCCAGATGTGCCGAACAAGACGCGCGGACAACAAGAGTTGTTCGTACACATCGGCATCTGGCGAAGAGTCTTCATGCGAAAACGAATCTTATCGAGCAGATTGGATGTTTGTCAAAACATATTCGATTCTCAATTTTTCGAGGGGGGTAGATGGTTCCCAAATCGGGACAAGTTGCATGCTTGAGCCGTGGCACCAAGG
>JBAVUZ010000895.1:0-4137 GCA_049697035.1 Candidatus Angelobacter sp.
TCCGATCGGGCGCGGCGGACGGCCCACCGCCAGCACCGCCTCATCGCTCGTCAGCCACAACATGCGATTACCTGCCCGCGAAAGAAATTTTACTTGCGAATCCGTCTGCCCCCGGTTGGGCTCAAAGCTCAGCGGCAGATTGCCGTAGCTAGCCTCAACCTGCAACCGTGTTGACTCCTGTACTTTCGCAGGTTCTGAGTTTGTCATGGCTGCTTCATGCAACATGGTTGGCGCGTTCTGCGGTTGGGCCTCATGAGCTGACCTGTTGTGGCTGGGGATGTATTGCGCTGCAATCAGGCAGACCGGAAGAAGAATGGAAATAGTTAAAATCCAAGGCAAAGAAACTTTCTTGGCACAAAGCATAGTAGGGACCCTCCTGAACAAGACTTGCTAAAACAGGGATTGCTGCTCGTTTCTAGTGCGGGCTTACATTGATGGATATGAATTTTTTGAAGAACACGCCGGCCGTGTCCAGTCCCTGGACTGTGAGCCGGTGCGTTCCTCCAGCGATGGGAAGGTTTACGTTGATGGCGGACAACGGCGTCTCATAAATCTTTTTGCCGTCCAGGTAGACCTGGGTCAGCTTCACCGGAGTGACATCTGTTGTGCCCGCAATGATCCGCACCGGCGATGCCACCGTGCTTCCGTTTCCAGGCGAGCAGATCGTCACCGTTCGATTCACCGTGCTGAGCGCGCACAGCGACACTACTTTGGCTACAAAGGCGTCGCCGCCTCCGCCGCCGAACTTCTGCTGGAATGCCCCCGGGGTCACGGGAAAATTGGAAACTGCATTCGGGCTCTGAAAATCAGCAATGCCGGTCAGATAAGCGTTCGTGTCCGTGTCCAATGCCACGGCGGTAGGAAAGTCATTGCCACGCCCTCCAAGATAACTTGAATAGATCAGTTTTCCCGTAGGGCTGAATTTGGTAATGAAGATGTCATTCGCTCCTCCAAAAACCCTCTGAAAGGCGGTTTGCGAGGTCGGAAACTGCTGCGAAGCGGTCCTACCAGTCACGTAGGCCTGTCCATCAGGGGTTGCGGCAATGCCAATGCCATCGTCACCTGTGAACGAGCCACCCATATAAGTGGAATAGACAATTGTCCCGCTGGGACTCAATTTGGTCACAAAGGGGCTAACACCAGGACCGCCTTTCGGCTGGAACGCGTTCTTGACTGGGAAATCCCCTGACGCCGTATCGCCGGTTATGTAGGCATTTCCAAGCGAGTCGAGCGCGATGTCTCTCGCAAAATCAGGCCCCGTACCACCCAGGTAGGTGCTGTACACCAGGTGCGATCCCGAGGAACTGATTTTCGTAACAAAGCCATCCTGGCTGCCGGGGGCGACGGGCTGCGCGCTTCCTGCGGTCGTGGGAAAATCGGTTGCGGTAGTCAGACCCACAACAAAAGCCTGGCCATTTCGATCCGCGGCGATGCCCAACCCTTCCTGCGAGCCGTGACCACCCAGGTAAGTGGAATAGAGAGCTTGTGAGCCGTTGGCATTGAGCTTGGTCACAAAAGCGCTAACGCAGGCATTCAAGAACGTATTGAGCTTGCAGGTCCGCTGGAACGCTCCCGAAGTAGTAGGGAAATCCTGTGAGCCGGTGTCACCTGTTATGTAAGCGTTTCCGCTCGGGTCAATGGCGATGCTCGGCCCTTGCTCATCGCCGGTACCGCCCAGCAATGTTGAGTAAATCAAGGCCGTCCCACTGGGATTCAGCTTGGCGGCAAAAGCGTCCAGGCCGCCCACCCGCGTGCGTTGAAAGGCCCCCGGAGTAGTTGGAAAGTGGTCCGAGGAAGTAGTTCCCGTGACATAGATATTGTTCTCGGCATCCAGGGCCAGCTGGGGAAAACTATCGACATCTGAAAAAAAGACGGAGAAAACCAGGTGTGAACCAGTGAAATCGAATTTGGTGATAAATGCTTGCGAGCCACTGGAAGGAGCGCCAGTAGTTGTGGGGAAGTCTAGGGACTCGGTGAAGCCGCCGACCACTGCACGCTTGGAAGAATCAATTGCAATCGTACTGGCTTCATCGATCTGGCTGCCGCCGAGAAAGCTCGAATACCGCAGCACCGGATCGATCACGACCGCAGTGTTCCGATCATAACTTCCCAACCGAAAGCCAACTTCGTCTTTGCCGGTGATTACATAATCGCCCGCGACTGCCGTCAGCGTGTTTCCCTTACGTTGGTAAACCTTCGGCTTTTGCTGCGCCACCTCGCCCTGAGAAGTCTTGAGAACTAGATTCCCCTCAGCATCGATCCTGACTTCATCAGCGCCCGCGACCGCCAATTTGATCCGTCCAGGATCAGCGCCCGCCCCGACCACCAGGTCATATTCCAGTTCCCGATTGTTGCCGTAGAAAACCAGATCAATGCCCGGATAAAGGCTGCGGTAGCGTACTCGCGCATAGGTAGCAATATTCGTCCGCCACTCATTCGGCTTCCCCGCGAAATAGTTGACCGTGCCCGACTGTCTGGCTTCGCCTTCTATAGCCGGGCTGGTATTCGCGCCCACAAATTTCATCCGCAAAACAGCTGGCGCAATCTGATCTTCTTTCACCGCACCCGCTTTCTTCGCGTCGGGTCCGTCCGGCCGCGACGGACGGCCCACCGCCAGCACAGCCTCATCGCTCGTCAGCCACAGCGTCCGATTACCCGCCCGTGAGAGGAACTTCACCCTCGGATCGGTCTGGCCGCGATTCGGCTCAAAGCTCAGCGGCAGATTTCCGTAACCAACTTCAATGCGCGATCTGGTCTGTTCTTGCGCTTCTGTCGGAAGGGAACTGTTGGATACCGGCGGCATAGCTGCTGCGTCCTGAGGTCTGACCCCAGCCAGCGGCTTCTCCTGCGCAGGCAGATGTCGGTTTGTGATCAGGCATACAACGAAAAGAGAAGAGAGGATTGCAATAGCGAGGAAGGAACGAAACTTACCTGGATGGAGCATAGAGTGGCCCTCATAAGCATTGCGACCCTTAGCTTCGAGGAAAAAATACTGGTTGTACCCAGTGCTTTCTTGCCCGCTCCGGGATTGCTGCTCAACAGAACAGATGCGGGATCGACGCGCGAATGATGGCCCGATTTTTTTCAGAACTTGCTTATGCTCAAACAAGAAGCGAAGGAAAGTGATGTTTAGAAGTCTGCTTCTCAGGGAGCGCGCCGTTAATCCGCCGCAACGTAGCGGGATACCACGTGCATCTCGGCGCAGGCGGCGCAGAATCTTTTATGGCGATGAAAAGCCTCGTCAGCGTCACGGTGGCTTTCACCCAAGGCTTCTATCTGCTTCATCTCACGATCGTCTTTTTTAACGCTGGAAAAGAATTCAAGCAGTCGGGCCTTAAACAACTCGTCCGCCTGGGACGCCCTGGCAAAGAGCTCCCTCCCCCGCGTACATAGCTGTTGATGCATGGCGCTGATTTTCTCCCCGGTTGGCCATGATGTCCATAGGCTTTACACGCTTTTTACACCGACCCAGCGGGGAATTTACTTTGAGGAGACGACTCAGCAAGAGAGCCGCCGGTTTCAGGCAACAAACTTATACCCCAGGCCGGGAACGGTCACGATCATGGCGGGCTGCTTGGGATCTTTTTCCAGCTTCTGGCGCAGGCTCCCGACGTGTACGTCCACGGTGCGCGTGAAAGTTTCTTCGCTGTAACCCCAGACTTCCTTGAGCAGCACTTCGCGTGACAAAGTGGTTCCCGGATTTTGCGCAAAGTAGCGCAACAGTCGGAATTCGCGCGCGGAAAGCGGCAGGACCTTGCCCTCACGCGAAACAGTTGTGCCTTTCAAGTCGATGCGTACCGGGCCAAACTGCAATACGTCGGCTTCTTTCGGATGTACGGCGCCGCGCCGGATCTGCGCCTCAATCCGCGCCAGCAATTCCAGCACCTCAAAGGGCTTGGTGACGTAATCATCTGCGCCGATTTTCAGTCCCAGGACCTTGTCCACCAGCTGGCCGCGCGCCGTAAGCATGATGATGGGCGTCGCAATCCCTGCCTTGCGAATGTCCCGGCAAACGTCGTTGCCATTTTTTTTCGGCAGCATCACATCCAGGATCACCAGGTCATACGCGCCTTCAATGGCTTTGCGCAGCCCTTCTTCGCCATCCGATGCCGTATCCAGCGCGAATCCTTACGCCTA
>JBAVUZ010000896.1:0-4516 GCA_049697035.1 Candidatus Angelobacter sp.
AAGCAGGACGACACAGCTCTTTAAGCAACTTTTCTTGTTTTCAGCTTTGCTGATTGCTTCGTCATACATCATGCAAGGGCAGGATGCCACCGGACGCATTGTCGGAATCGCATACGATCAAACAGGCGCCGTCGTTCCGGGCGCCCACATTGTGGTGACAAATACCGCCACCCTGGTTACACGCGAGACGGATACAGACTCCGCCGGATATTATCAGGTTTTAGCGCTGCCAATTGGCTCTTACACTGTTTCCGCAACACGAAAAGGCTTTAATCCGATAGTTACCAGCGCGAATAGGCTTGAGATCAATCAGTCACTGAAAATCGACGTGAAGCTGGCGGTGGGTTCAAATACTGAAGTCGTAACGGTGGAAAATACGGCACCCACTGTCGAAACAATCAATCCCACTATGGGATCGACGATCCCCGAACGGGAAATCGCCAACGCGCCGCTTAACGGCCGTAATGTGCTGGACCTGGCGTTATTGCAGCCGGGTGTGCTACCTGCCGACAATCCGGGAAATGGCGGAGCGCGGAGCGCAACCACGGGCTTTAGCATATCTGGCGGCCGCAATGACTCCAATACCTTCCTGCTTGATGGCGGAGAGAATAATGATTTACTGAACAACGCGGCAGTTTACAATCCCAATCCCGATGCAGTCCAGGAATTCAAAGTCCTTACCAGCAACTTCACGGCAGAGTATGGACGCAATGGCGGCGGCATTGTAACGGTGGTGACCAAATCAGGGACCAATGCCTTTCACGGCAGCGCTTTTGAATACAACCGGAATACGGCTTATAACGCCAATGACTTTCTCAGCAATTCACAGGGCCTTCCAAGAGGTGTTTTAAAGCGTAACCAGTACGGCGGGACTTTTGGCGGACCAATTCTGAAAAAGAAGCTCTTCTTTTTCTTCGCGTATCAGGGCCAACGGCAAACACAGCTTGTACCGAGCGACGTGGGCCAGACATTTACCCCGCTTGAACTAAAAGGAGACTTTTCCCAGTCAGCGAACAAAGCAGACATAGCAGCATTCCTGATAGCGAATCCATTCTTCCAGCCGAATGCCGCACTGGCCGGGCAGGGCATCATCGACCCTGCAAGAATTGATCCTGTCGCCCAGAAATACATTAGCGCCGGCTTGATTCCAACCTCTCCGTTGCCGAGCGGGGCAATCTCCTTTCAAAATCCCGCACAGGACAACCGGGACGATTTCACCGGGAAATTCGATTGGGAAGTCTCAGATAAAGATCACATGAGCGTGACTCTCGGTCGCCTGAAGAACCCGACCGTTAATCCAGGAGGGTTCACGGGGCTGCCTGCTGAAAACGTGTTCACCAGCAGCACCAGTGCGTTGCGCAAGTTTGCCAATTTCTCTTACACGCGCAGTGTTTCGCCCACCATGCTGAATGAGTTTCATGCAACAGCTCAACGATCCGATACGCTTCAGAGCACGCCGACCAGCAATATTGGAACACCTCAAAGCTTCGGCACCACCATTACGCCGGACAATGCAACCGCTCCACCACTTCTCACTTTTCCAGCGTTGGCGGCGGGATTCAGCCCGCAGGGCCCCTCACGGCTAGTGGACAACACCTTTGCGATCTCCGATACTTTTTCTTGGATCCGGAGCAAGCACACCATGAAGTTTGGTGGCAGCTTTTCCGCCTTCCAGGACAATCAGGTTTTTGATTTCTTCGTGGATGGCAATTTCGATTTCGAAGATTTTACTCCGGGTGGCACTAACAGCGGTTTGGCCAATTTCCTTGTAGGCCTTCCAGACACTTTCTTTCAGGCTCCAGCCGCTCCTTCAAATATCCGCACCAAGGCCACCTATATATTTGGCCAGGATGAATGGCACGTCGCCAGCAATCTGGTGTTGACATATGGGCTCCGCTACGAATACAGCACGCCTAAATCTGATACCCAGGGCCGGACATTCTCCATTGTTCCCGGAGCGCAGTCCACGGTATTTCCAGGTGCGCCGGTTGGTCTTCTCTTTCCTGGCGACAAAGGCGCTCCAACGGGGTCCAATTTCCCTGATCGGAATGATTTTGCTCCGCGTTTTGGTTTTGCCTGGCAGCCCTTCAAGGACACGAAGACCAGTATCCGGGGCGGCTTTGGGGTCTTTTACGATATCTTAAAAGCTGAGGACAACTTCCAATTCAACGGCCAGATACCTTTTGCCTCTTCTGCCTTCATTGGATTTGACGGCACCGGAGTAACTACGCCAACGACTGGGTTTGGGTTCCTGAGCGATCCGTTCGGATCCACTCAAAGCCCCAATCCATTCCCGTCCAAGCCGATCGATCACAGCGTTGATTTCGCCAGCGCCTTTGGGCCGTTCGGTGGTGGTGGCGTCTTCTTTGTCGATCCTCATTTACGCACGCCATACACGTATCAATACAACCTGAATGTCGAGCGGGAAATCGCCAGAAAACTGACCCTTCAAGTCGCTTACGTCGGCAGTTCATCCCATGGACTCACGGGGCTTAAGGACATCAATCCTTTTGATCCTGCAACTCTCGGCACTGCCAATCCAACGCGCATATTGAATGAAACGCCCGGGAACACCTCTTCCAGCTTCAGCTTTCTGCCGCAATTCATGAATATTGCCAATGCAAACTACAACGCCTTGCAGCTCTCATTGCGGCAACAGACTGCCAACGTGCCTGTGCTCGGCTCCATGTATTACACCTTCGCATACACCTATGCCCATACTATTGATTTTGCATCCGGGTTTAGGAACAACAACAGCCAGGTGCCATTTTTCCTTCCTCAGATTTTCCGTGCCTCGTCTGACTTTGATCTGCGCCACGTAATCACATTCAATGGCGGATGGGATTTACCGTTTAATCGCGGCCCCGAAAAACTCGTCAAAGGATGGAGCTTGTTCCCGATCGTTACCTGGCGCACCGGATATCCGTTCAGCGTGAACGCGGGTCTTCCAGCTTCAACCAGCCAGCCTGGGCCTTCAGGAGCAGGAGACAGGCAGTTGGTAAACGCAGACCAGATTGCTCCCATCCATTACCTCAACGGCCATACAAACCAAACGGTGAATGGGACTTCCGGATTCTTCCTTTTCGATCCATCGGCTTTCAGCGACACCCCTACCCCGCCTTATGGCACTGCTGCCCGCAATGCCTTCCGCCTGCCAGGGCGCACCAATATGGACTTGTCTCTGGCAAAGAACACACCGCTCTATGGTGACCGCGTTAGCCTGAGGTTAAACGTTGACGCGTTCAACATCTTCAACCATACGCAGTTTCGCTCAGTCAGCACCAACGCTTCGAGCAGCATATTTGGACAAGTTACCAGCGCCTATGATCCGCGTGTGCTTCAACTCGGAGCGCACATAATCTTTTAACCAATAAGAACATGCCGGCCTGGAAACAGGCCGGCATTTCTGTTTTGCTGCGGTTGTTTATCAAGCGCTCACATTTGGAAATCGAGACGGGATGGAAGAACCCGCGACTCACAAACGCAAAATCATCAGCACATCATCGATATAGTCCTGAACCATTTTCAGGGAATGCGGTTCGACACCATAGCTTTTAAACCCCACGGATTCATAGAGACGCTGGGCGGGCAGGTTCGCGGAGGCGACCAGGGTAATCTGCTCTACCCCTTCGATGGCTCGTGCCCGGCGAATAATCTCTTTCATCAAAGTGCTGCCGAGACCTTTGCCACGCGATTCCGGCCGTACGTAAACGCCCCAGATGTGGCCTTTGTGTAGTTCTTTGTTGTGCGTATAGCGGTAAAAACCCGCTGTGCCTACCAGCTTGCCACCTTCAAATATTCCGACAACGAAATTGTTGGCAGGATCGTTCTTGTTCAGGCGCTCTCTGGCGGTTTCGACCGTGGTCTTGAGATGTTCCTCGGCTGAGTCGGCAAAGGAAGCCGGATCGTTGCGCAGCGCTTCAAGGCGCAGATGCCACCAGGCTTCGGCGTCATTGGCGGTGAGAAGACGGATTTCCATGAGGAGTTATTGTCGCAGACCCGTGGTTCCTCCAGATCCCCTGTCCGATAGTTTTATTGTTCGTATCGCCATTTCTGGAGTAAAAATATCGAATGATGAAACCATTCCTCATCCACACGTTCGTTCTCCTGCTCTTTACATTGAGCTCTGCCTGCCAGAACACAGCGACGGCTCCAACTTCCGAGCTAGCGCAGCGCGCTGAAAGCGGCGATGCTAAAGCACGGTTCGAGCTTGGCCGCGCTTATGAAGAGGGCAAAAGTGTGCCTCAGGACGATGAACGCGCGGTCGAATGGTTTCGTAAATCGGCGGACCAGGGAAACGCTCAGGCGCAAAACAGTCTTGGGGTGATGTACGCGCTGGGCCATGGCGTCCAGCGTGATAAAGAAGAGGCGGTGCGCTGGTACAAGAAAGCCGCGAAGCAAGGGGTGGCGGAAGGCATTTACAACGTGGCTATTTCTTACTACAACGGCGAAGGCGTGGGTGAGGACATTGTTGCAGCCTATGCCTGGATGATGCTGGCACAAAGAAGGGGTGATC
>JBAVUZ010000897.1:0-2308 GCA_049697035.1 Candidatus Angelobacter sp.
GGGTATGACCTGCTTGAAGGTTACATTGGGCGCGTCCACACCTTTGTTGCTGATTGTCCAGGTGTAGGCATTGGTGGAATTGACTTTCCCGCTACCGTGCGCGGCCTTGCCGGTGATGGCAAGATCGGTTGTAACCCCGGTGGTTGAAGGCGGAGGCGGAGGCTCGGCGGTTGTCACGCTGGCGCTGCTGCTTACCAAAGCAGTGCCCGCAGTGTCAGTCCCGCTCACAGTAGCCGAGTTGGTGATGGTTTGGTTTTGCATTTGCACGAGCACGTTGACCCGCGCTACCGCGCCCGGAGCCAGCGAGCCCACGGAGCAGGTCACGGTGAATATGCCCGCGCCTCCGCTGGTGCACGCTACAGGTCCGCTGCCCGCAACAATATTTACCAGCGGCTGAATCGTTGCCGTGCCAGACACGCTATTCGCCACCGGACCAGCCTGGGAATACGTAAAGCTGGTGTTGGAGGGAACAGTGGCAATCGGGAACGTGCCATTGAAGGATGGATCAGCAACGCCGGCAATAGCTACTGTTTCGCCAAAGGCAAATGCTCGGGGCGAAGTCAGAGTGATCGTCACAACTCCGTTGGCATCGCGTGAAGCGCTGGCTATGCTCGCCGGAACTGTGTTCACCGTATCCACCACCGTAATGTTTGAGGCAGGGAAGGGCGATGTGTTTGTCACCGTGATGTTGTAAGTAAGTTGTGTCGGCGCAGAGGTTACTGAAGTTGGCCCTGACATTGCGATGGATACCGTCGGCAGGTTTGCCGCCGAAGGAATGACCGCATTGGACAGGTTCGACGCACCACTGAAGCCCGCGATGTTCGTCGCTTGCACCGTGAAAGTGTAAGTATGGCCATTGGTCAGGCCGCCAACCAGCGCGCTGTCTGTATTGGATCCGAAAGCCGGCGGCGGGACCGTCACAAAGATTGCGGTACCGATTCCGTTGTCCAACACGTTGACGGTGTAGCTGGTGATGGGTGAGCCACCGTTGCTGGCGGAAACCGTCCAGGTAACGAACGCCTCGGTGTCTCCTGCAACAGCAGTTGCGCCCGTGGGAGCGCTGGGCACGCCGATACCCGGAGGTGTAATCGTATTGCTTTGCGCGGAGAGCGCGCTGGTGCCGTTGCCGTTCGTCGCCGAAACTTCAAACGCGTAAGAAACGCCGTTCGTCAGTCCGGGGATCACGAGCGACGTTGGCGGATAGATGGAGCCGGGCGCGGGATTGACGACGATGTCCGCCAACGGCGCGCCGACTGAGATGAAGCTGTTCCGCACGGTGTAGCTCGTTACCGGCTGCGCGACTTGTGCAGGACTCCAACTCACCGTGGCCTGAGAATCGCCGGCCACAGCGACAACATCCAGAGGCGTTCCCGGAGCCGCGGGCCCAGCGGAGGTTTGCGTTGTCTGCCACCAGCGCGCCTGGCCAATTGTTCCGGCTGCGGCCGGATCTTCAGCCGAGTACACCACTAGATTCGCCGGATCGGTGCCGTCCACTGCCACTGCTTTCATCCCTGCAAGCCCTGGGATAGGAGCTGGCGCGATTCCTGCTGTGTTCATGTAAGTCAGTGTGAGCGTCGAACCGGCAGGTCCGCCGGCCACATTACCCAGCCATGCCACCTGGCTTCCCACGCCGAAGTAGAGGTTATTGCCGTTTGTGTTGGGATAAAACTGGTCGCCAAAGAGAGTGAGCGTTACGCCGACCTGCGGCAGTGTAGAGATGACCGTGCCGTTCGCTGTGCTGCACGCAGCGCTCGGTGGAATCAGGCAAGTCGTGTCAGCATTCGGAATCACGAATGGAGAAACGCCATCGGCGCCCCACAAATCATGGCCCATCCAGGCCAGGCCGGTGCTTAACGCATTGTCCGGAGTTGTAGCAACAAGTTGAACAAACTGTTCGCAAGAACCAAAGCCATTCGCCGTCGCCGTGCCCGGGCTGTTAAAGCGGAGAATCTCTCCGCTGGCCGCAAAGCTCACCCACACGTCGCCCAAAGGACTCAACCCCAGCCCGCTGGGCTGCCCGGGATTTCCCGGCAAAGCGCAACCTGTGCCGCCGTACTTCGGTGTGCCGGTGGTATCGCCACCCAGATTAAATACAGAGTTGAGGTCCAGTAACCCGTGTCCGCCATCGGCAGCCGCATCAAAGCCGACTCGGAATATGCCCTGGGTCGCGGCTTCATTGTCAGCAAAATAAAGAAATTTTCTTCCCGGGTCGTAAGCAAACTCTCCGCCCAGGGGAATTGCGGCTCCTGCTGCGCCGATCTTGATCGTGCACGTCTGACCATTGATGTTCCATGGGCCGGGTGCATCC
>JBAVUZ010000898.1:0-4174 GCA_049697035.1 Candidatus Angelobacter sp.
ATGTTCCTTTTCCCTTGTCGTAGGCCTGCAAAAACTTCCGCCGCAAATCGTTGGAATATGCTCCTGCCATGCCTGTGAGCAGAGAAATCGCCATTCCCAGTCTACACTATTATTGAAAACGCTCTAAATTACCTTGCATACGATTGCAGCAGTGCGTCCACTTCAGCGTAGCCACTTGGATATTCCACGCCGCTGATCGCAGCTCCAGCCTTCAACAGCACCTCCACTGATTCAGGCGATCGCCGGTTTGTCCAGTAGGAATCCACGCAGGCTTTTACCGCGAGCATCAGCGGAGTGCGTCCTTTTGCGTCCTGAGCGTTTACATTTGCGCCCCGCTCAATCAGCAACTTCACTGTTTTCGGCCATGCTTTCCACGCCGCGACGTGCAGCGCCGTGCTGTCCTTCGCAATATCGAAATAAGCATCGCCCTCATACAGCGCGTCCACGGACACGCCCAGATCAAGCAGTTGTTCCACGCCTTTGGTGTTTCCGTTTCCGGCAAACTCCGCCAGCAGCGTGCTTCCTTCAGCCAGAAGTTCCCTGATAGCGCGAAGTTCGCTGGACTTCCGCAGGCTTGCAGCGTCTGCCAAGTGCTGAAATTGTTCAGCAAAGGCGCGCGCGCCCGCCATGCCGCCTCTTGCCGCGCACGCGCTCACGATCAGATGTTCCACGCCGTCGGCTGGCATTGGCATCGGAAATCCGCGGCGTGCGAATGTCCAGAGCGCGTCGCTCCTGCCTCTTCGTGCTGCCATGGCAATGCCTGACTTTCCGTCTACTTCATTCTTCACCGTTGGATCAGCTCCGTGGTCCAACAGCAAATCAATCAGCTCAATGCGATTGTCCCGCCGCACCGCCTGGTGCAGTGCCGTGTAATGCCAGCGCGTCATGCGGTTCGGATCAGCGCCATGCTCCATCAGATATTTCATTCCGTCGTAATCGTGTATGTCGGCTTTGCGCAGCAGCATCGTCGTCAGGCTGTCGGCGTTCAGCTTGCCGCTCTCCACCAGCACTTTGAGCGCGGCGTTGTCATAGCTTTCCGGCACGTGATACGGAGTCTCCACTTCGTTCGGGTCAGCGCCTCGCTCCAGCAGCAGACGTGTCAGTTCCGCGTGCTGCGCAACTCCCGCAGCCCCGTAGAGAGCAGTTTCGAAATCACCGTACTCGTCCTTTGCTGTGAATCCTGTATTCGGATCAGCGCCCGCGTCGAGCAATGCCGTCGCCGCGCGAATAAAAGCGTCTGACCGCGTTTTATCCAGTCGCAGATATTTTGAGAGACAAAGATAGACCAGCGCGTCGCCGTCATACGGCGCTTCTTTCCTGCTGACGTTTCGTGGCTCGGCGGAGATAAAGCGCCGCACCGCGGCATCATCGCCCAGAATCGCCGCAACATGAATACTGTTATGCGTAATCTCTGGATGCGTTGCCAGAATCGCATCCGCCGCTTCCAGCGTTCCATGCCAGATCGCCGCCTCAATAAATGCCGCCACCGGATTCGCCAGCGCCGCAGCCTCGCTGTTGATCACTTCAATGCGTTTCGTAAATTTCGGCCAGCTTTCAAAACCATGTTCGTGCGCGATCACCAGCTGCGCATCAGCCAATGCAAATTTGCTGATGTCAAATCCCAGCGGAAGCACATGAGAATGTTCTGCAAGCTTTTCAAAACGTGGATGGTTTCTTTTAACGCGGCGAATCGTCTCCACATCGGCAGAGCAATAGGCTTTCAATAATTCTTTGGCTTGCTTCTTGTACTGTTCCAGGCTGGGGTGGGCGGGTAGCGGCTTGGGGTCCATCAACGACCTTCCTTTCATGGTTGCGCCTGTTGAGTCCGCATGAATCAGGCTGAAAGAAAGTTCGCACTCTCAATTTTTGTTCAAGGTGGGCACGGCCCTTTCCGCGGACTGGATGCGCCCTTTAGCGCTGGAAGCCAGCGTAATTCGGAAAGCCGTGTGAAGTCAATCTGAGGTGCGATGGGTCGCATCGAAGGCGAGGGATCAAGTCTGTTTTTGCAGAACAACGTGCATCGCATGCTCGGTGGAGACGTGTTGCGTGCATGCGTAGCCAAGCGCCGCCAGGTCGAGGCCGGTAAATAAGTTCTCGCCAGAACCGATCAAAATCGGACGAAACGCGAGATGCAGTTCATCGATGAGTTTCGCGCGGAGATACTGCTGAATCGTCGCGACTCCGCCGCCGATCCGTACATCTTTGTCCTTGGCAGCATCCTTTGCGCGTTGCAGGGCGGAGTGGATTCCGTCGGTAACAAAGTGGAACGTTGTTCCGCCTTTCATCTCCAGCGCTTTCCTTGGATGGTGCGTCAGCACAAACGTAGGCACGTGATAAGGCGGTTCTTCGCCCCACCAGCCTTTCCATGAGTCGTCCGGCCACGGACCACGCACAGGCCCAAACATGTTGCGTCCCAGAATCCACGCGCCCACGTTCTCCATGCCGCGCCGCGCCCACTCATCATCCACGTCCGTTGAGCCACCTTCCAGCCCCTGCATCTGCCTGAATGTGCGGGTAGGGAAAAACCACTGGAACAACTCGGGGCCGCTGATTCCCAGAGGATTCTCAAGACTCTGCCGCGCACCGGCGGCGTAACCATCAAGCGACACAGAATACGCGCTGACCCGAACTTTTGACATATCTTTCAAATATAAGTGCGAACAGTACAGGCGTCAAAATCGAGTATCAATCACATTTCGCAGACCGGCAGCGATCAACCGAGGCACGGTCTCATCATCGCCCAGGATCGCGGCCACATGAACCGCTGTTGCGCGCAATTTCCGGATGCCCGGCCAGAATCGCTTCAGCCGCGTCAGTGTTCCGTGCCATATCGCTGCCTCGATGAAAGCGACCACCGGATTCGCCATCGCCGTGGCCTCGCTGTTGATCACCTCAATGCGCCTGGCAAATTTTGGCCAGCTCTCAAAGCCATGTTCGCGCGCAATCACCAGTTGGGCATCGGCCAACGCGAATTTGCTGATATCAAATCCCGGCTCAGAAAGCTTTCAAAACGTGGATGGTTTCTTTTAACGCGGCGAATCGTCTCCACATCGGCGGAGCGGTAAGCTTTCAATAATTCCTTGGCTTGCTTTTTGTACTGCTCCATGCTGGGACGGGCAGGTAGCGGCTTGGGGTCCATCAAACGACCTTCCTTTCATGGTTGCGCCCGTTGGGTCCGCATGAATCAGGGTGAAAGGAAGTTCGCACTCTCAATTTTTGTTCAAGGTGGGCACGGCCCTTTCCGCGGACTGGATGCGCCCTTTAGCCCTGAGAGCCAGCGTAATTCGGGAAGCCGTGTGAAGTCATTCGCGGGTAGGCATTCAGACAAGTCAACCGCGCCGACAACAGCCTACTTATCCTGGCCATGACGGTGAACTGGCATCGGATCTCGACTTGCGCTCCCACCAATTCTCTGCAACTTTAAATAAGCTGGGCTGACCACGGGTCGCCGCAAACTCATCCAGCCATTTGTAAAAAAGCGTAAATGCGCCGTTCACCGTATGACCACAGTCGCCAATCCCATAGTACGAAACAATTACATCCCAAGGCCGACGGCGACCAGCTTCGTTCTTGTCTTGCTCCACCCATCTCTTAAATTCGGAGAAGATCTTGCGGTCGTCGCCCAGGGGAAGGCTGAGATCGGAATAAGCGCGTTCTTCTCCAACCAGGAACAGATGACAATTGCGGGAACTCGGAGTTCCCAGATAAAGTGGTGGCCGTTCGCGGATCTTTTTCAATAAATCAATCAGGCTCACTTGTTCGATCATCCAATGGATAGGATCTGACTTCGTGTGGGTATCAGCCGTCCGAAGAAACTCATCGCGCAGAGCAAAAAAATCATGGAAGGCATCCGCATCATTTGCCGCGAAGGATCGCACTATCGAAAAGACATTGAAATAGGATCTGCTTACCCCAAAGCGGGCTCGTATCCAGGAGTCGAACGCCTGATGATCGACGTCATCTTCCAGAGAATGCCCCTCCTTGTAGTATCGGAAAATGTAGCCCATATAAAACATCTGTAACACTGTCAAAGAAACTTCAGAAAGATATTTGAGCGGGTCTTCCCGAATGTCATTCATTAAGTTCACGCTCGTCCCCTAAAAGAAAACGCCTTCGTTGCCGAAGGCGTCTGCTGTCAAAGATGACAAAAAGTTTTCGCCGCTTTACCTTGCCG
>JBAVUZ010000899.1:0-8414 GCA_049697035.1 Candidatus Angelobacter sp.
CCTTCAATGTGCTTCACTGTCTTTTCCGCCGAATCTTTCAAGATTGCGTTTCGCACCTGTCCCATCAGCGTGACTTTGCTGCCATCCACTTTGTATTGAATGTTGTCAAAAATGGTGAGCTGCGGCAGCATTACCAGCTCGTGATAAACCTCGCGTGAAATGCGGTCCTGCATACGCTGCGGACCGGTGACATTTTGCGTCCCGCCGCTGGAATTGCCGCCGGCTGGTTCCTGGGCCGAAGCGACTCCCAACATCGCGATACACAGTGCACCCGTTAAGAAAAAGCCTGGGATTCTATTCATTGTTTCCTCTTTTCCATACTTGGCAGGTCATTGCCCTTTTTAACTCTGATGCACGCACAAACGCTGGCGTTGACTTGTCCATCATGTGCAAAAAGCTGCGTTTTGGTGGTCGATGCGCGGCAGGTAAGGCGATGTTTAGCTTGGTATCTAGGGTGAATCCCCAGTTGTGGCGGTCCATGGCGCACGTAAAATCGTCATCAACTCCCCCCGGCCCAGATCCCCACAACCAAAATGCACGTAGAAGGACGCACAGTACTGTGCGGATTACTGAAGTACCGTTGTCACAAACGGTGAACCCCTTAAGAATGAACAGGTACGCAGGGCTGAAGGCTGTTGAAGTGGATTGCCCGCCCGGTGATTTGAGCACGAGGAGAAGCTTAAAAATGAAAAAATACTTTACGATCTTCGCCCTGGGGATGATGGCACTGTCCACTGCGGCATTCGCCGGTACAACGGCGACCAACACCAACACGGTTTCGCCAACGTTGCAGATTTCGGCCACCGTCCAGAGCGCCGTTCAGTTGACGCTGAGCACAGGCACAGCGGCCGTTACGCATTGCGCCGTTACGCCAACAGGCGGCACTCCGGATTACACCATGAACTTCGGCACAGTTGACGCACTGGGCATCAACGCCGGAAACTGCAACAAGTTTGCTCCAACAACGCCGGGAACCACCAACGCAATTTACTGGTCAGACTACAACCTGAATCCGGTATTCACCAGCCAGACCACGACGAACAACACGATCACCGCGCAGGTGACAACTGATTTCGCCGCGCCGAACAATATTTTAATCGTTCGTGACTCTGCGAACTCCGCCACCGTTCCTGCTGCCGCTACTGACTTTACGGCTGTGAGTACGGCAACGACTGACACCATCGTGACCAATGCTGCCAGCGGTTCAACGCAGACGCGCTTCATCGGTGTGGCAGTAACTCCAGCCAACGGAGTCGGCGTGACCGGCGCGAAGTCCGCCACGGTTACTTTTACTTTGACAGTCCTGTAGGCTGCGAGCTCCTCTGCAAGTTGCCGCGGTTGCCCTGTCTAGCACTTAGGGACAATGAGATTTAGAGAGCATGAAGACCTTCGACGCACACACCTCCCCGTCGTCAAGTCCGGCGGGAAGGTGTGTAGTGCGTCGTTTGGAAAGCCGCTCTCAGCGCTCATCATTCTGGCTGTTGCTGCAATTGCACTTACCAAGCCTGCCGAAGCACAGAACGGGACGTTTACTGTCTCAGCGGCTCCCGGAGGAATCACCCTTGCTGGCGGCGGGACCACGCATTCCGGCCAATTCGGTACGATGAATGCTTTGGGCATCGGAACGCCCAGTGCTGGCGTTACTGTTATCCCTGTCAGCAATGGCGCTCTCTACATCACACATTATCAAATAACCATTTCAGGATTGCCCAACCCTCATCTTGGTGCTGTGACGGCATTTGTGAATTCCAATTTCACGCATCCGGCAGCACTCATCATGCAGAGTTGTCCCAGCAGCTCAAGCTGCAATGCCTCGGGAAATTTTTCTGCTATGTCACTGCTTGCTGCCGCGCCAACGACAGTTGTTGCAGCGCCGGGAATCAGTAATCAGACCGTAACAGTTGGGCTGGGGATTTTTGTGCCGGACAACAACGGCGCTTCGTCATTTACCGGCGTGGATACGGCGCGCATTACGTTGACCGCGACAGACACCACGAACAATAAGAACTTCGCGACCGCGGAAATCCGGCTGGATACCCCTGTGGGTGAGACTGTTCAGAATGCCGTGCGGCTTACTCTGGGCACCGCGACTGGCGGACTCGCAGTCACGCCCGGCGCCGATTTTTCCATGAACTTTGGCAATGTCAACGGCCTTGGGTTTGGACCTGGCGCCGGGCTGACGACAGCGGCTGCTGCCGGCGGAGTGGTGTATTCCACGCCCTATCTTTTGCAGCCTGCATTTAGCGCCTTCAGGTCCACAACTGCGACGATCAAGACTTTCGTCAGCACAACCTTTGCTCACCCCACCATCCTGGTCTTGCGGGATGCCGCAGCCAGCGCCGGGCCTTATAACAACATTGGCACGACGGCTGGCACAGCCACACAGATCACCAATACCGCCGCTGATCGCAGCTCCATCACGCGGTTTCTGGGTTTATTTGTTTCCAACACCAACGGCGCAACGGCCTTTCAAGGAAGCGATTCCGCCACACTGACTTTTACGATGACGGTGCCATAAGCAATGATGAAGATGAATCGAAACCGCGAAATGATTTGCCGACTGCTTTGCGGGCTGGCTTGCCTGGCCGGCTTCGCAGGGCATGCCCACGCGCAGTCCCTAGGATTGGCACCGGCCCAGGTAGTGGAAACTTTTAAGCCGGGTGTTCCATTTCAGTTTGATCTCTCCACAGTCAATTCCGGTGATACCGCCGTGGACATGCACGTTGAAATCACGGATTTGTGGTACGACGACAAGAATGAAAAAGTTTTTTCCTCGCCCGGAACCTCGCCGCGCTCCGCCGCCAACTGGATACAGTTTGTGCCTGACCACTTTGAGGTTGGCGCGCACGGCACGCAGAAGATGAAAGCCATCGTCACGCCGCCATCTGACGCGAAGGGCGGCTACTATGCAGTGCTGTTTGTCACGTCCAAGCCGCAGCTTTCATTCCCCAAGAGTGACGGCAAAGGTGTTTTCACCAGCATGCGCCTTGGCTGCCTGGTTTTGCTGCGCGCGGAAGGCACCGATGAATACAAGATCGAACTGAGCAATACAAAAGTAACTCCGCCTGCGGATACACATGGGCTGAGCGTGGATTTTGATCTTCTAAATTCCAGCAACACGCATGTGTTTCCTGTGGCGCGCGTCGCGGTGCTGGATGCCAGCCGGAAGCTGGTGGCAAAAGCTGAAAGCGCAGAAAAGCGTTTTCTTCCCGGCCAAAAAAACTCCATGCACGTGGAGTGGGCAGGGAAGCTGCCTGCTGGAAATTACACCGCCGTGCTCACTTTGGCATACGGTGAAGACCGAATTGAAACGCAGCAGATTCCATTCAGCGTAACAGAGTAAGGTATTCAGATTTTGAAGCGGCAATGGCACATAACGGCGATGATAGGGCTACTGAGCAGCCTCCTGTTGTTGTGTGCAGTCGTTCCGGCCGCTACGGCGCAATCTGTCGATGGAAACGGTGTTCCGTCTCTGGTGGAAGTTTACTGGCAATGGTCGCGCACGATCACGACTCCGGCGCTGACCAACATGATTGTGCTTGACCAGGAAATTGCGCGAGTGGAAAGCACTGGCGATGGCATTCAGATCTTTGGCCTGGCGCGCGGAGAGACCGTGTTGCTGGGTTACCTTCATGACAAGCCGGTCAGTATCCGGGTGCGGGTTGTTCCGCGTCCGCAGGTTACGATTTCACCGGCACAGCTTCGCCGCCAAGGTGAGATGGCGCAAGGAAGCTTTGGCTCTGGCGTACAGATTGCAAATGCCGGTGGGCAGACGACTACCTCCGTCGTGAACGACTTCAACTGGACGCAACTCGCCGGAAGCCAGGGAAGGCTGACCGTCTCTGCCCAGGTTGAAGACAACGATCTTCAGGGTGGGCATGCCTTCAATATTCGGCATGGAAGCATTGACTATCGGAGCCCGGGGATGGACGTGAGCCTGCTCGACAATCTGGTGAGCCTGACCGATAACGGCTATGAGCGCCACCTGAGCCCTTTCAGCTATTCAGATTCGGTGGAACTGCGCGGGGCCGGCGTAACGGTGCGCCATGGCGACAACCAGTACATGTTTTTTGGCGGCTCCACGATTCCGTTTTATTTCTTAACGCTGGGCGGCACGCGCGATATCGGTGGCTTTTCTTTCCAACGCAAGCAGACGAAGAAACTTAATCTGTTTGCCACCACGAGCTATATCAATTCTCCTGTCGACTTCCTGAACCCGACCGGCGGGCGGCAGGATGACTGGATGCAGACCGGCGGCTTCAATTATCAGGCCAGCGACAAATGGAATTTCCAGTCCACGGGCGGTGTGAGCACGCATGGCGGCATGGGACGCGGCGAGGTTGACTACATCAGCCACCGTTTTACTTTCTTTGCCGCCGGAGGAGCGTCGTCACTGCTGTTCCCGCTGAACCGAGTACAGTCGTTGTTTTCCGGAACAACTTCAGCCAAGGCGGGACTCACGCTCAGCACCAGCGATCGCTTTACCGAGTCGGTTTACTATCAGCACACCATTACGCAGCCTTTTGGCAACATACTGCACGCGGGCAGCTCCGATTATCTGTCTCCGGCAGTTTCGTGGCGCATCAATCCCAAAGACGATGTAAGTTTCAGCTATACGTTCAGCCACAATGATGGCGGCTTTGCCAATCAGTCGACCAGCGGAAATCGCTTTGATACTAATTGGTACCATCAGATTGCGCCGCGTATTTCCAACGCCGCCCAGTTTACTGTCGGCTCAGTGCAGGACCCGCTGCAGCTCAGCTCAGAAGATGAATTTGCGCTGCGCGATAACGTTACTTTCCTGATCAAGAGCGGCAGCATGACGGTGGGCTTTGAACATGACCGCCGCAATCCTTCACTGGTAAAAAAGCTGGGATCTGAGCTGGAGTTATTGTCTCCGGCGTTGCAGCAGCTCTTCTTGCAGGACCCGATTTCCTTTGTGCAGTCGAACGACGTGCCGCCAGAGGTCAAGGCGCTGCTGGACGCGCAAGTGCCGATCAATACGTCGATTTCTGCTTCGGCACAGCTGCGTATGGGAAAGAAGCTCAGCCTGAATCCTAACTTTGCTTTTGCCCGCGCCTCCAACGGCAAGACCGATTCATGGACGCCGTATGTTGGATACTCACTGGCTTATCAAGTGCGGCCGTCGCTGGATTTCAATTCCGGGCTCACGAACATATGGGTGCTGGGCAATACGGCCAACACTGTCCAGCGGACCACGCTCATGTATTTTGGTTTTACCAAGCGCTTCAGCGCCATGCCCGGAGCGCTCATCCCCACGCGCCATGCCGGACGGCTTATTGAAGGCCGCGTCTTCCGCGATAACAACGTCAACGGCACGTTTAACTTTGGCGAACAAGGGCTGGTCGGACTCCGGGTGCGGCTGGATGATGGCGAGGTGGCGGAAACCGACGAGCAGGGCCGGTATAAATTTACTGACGTGAGCCAGGGCGAGCACACGGTGTCATTGTCTCTAACGCAGTTTGCCGAGCCAGTGCGCATGACCACCAAGAACCAGGCGTCTGTCGATTTGATCCGGCAGAAGATCGGGATGGTGAATTTTGGCATTGTCGATTTCGCACGAGTTACCGGAAGCGTGTTCAATGACCTGAACCTTGACGGCAATCGAACGCCGGACGCGAAAGGTCTGGCCGGAGTCCACCTGACGCTGGATGATGGCAAGACGCACCGCAACATCGTTGCTCAGGACACGGGAGATTTTGAAGTTGACGACCTGCCTCCCGGTGACTATCGAATCACCGTGGATGCGAGTACGCTGCCGGCGAACTATTCACTGCCAGAAGACACTTTCACTCTGCATGTGACGCCGGTTTCGACCACGGTGGAAAATATTCCGGCGCGGGCGATGCGTTCGATTGCGGGAAGGGTATTTGTAAAAGTCCTGGCGGAGCCTGCGTCCCAGCCGGCTGATAGCGGCAAGCTGAAGATCGGCGGAATGCCTCCCGGAGCTGTACGCAGCCAGCGCGGCGGCCAGGCAGGCGGTCGCGTGAGCCAAACAGGACGCGGACAGGCGCAGGGAACTACCGGCGCTTCTGCCGGTGGAGATTACAACCTGGTTCCAATCGCCGGAGTTCAGATCACCGCTGGGCATGGCGTGGCCAAGACCGATGAGAACGGAAACTTTCTGCTGCGCGATCTGCCCGCAGGCGATCTTACGGTAACGCTCGTCCCGGTGAAAGATTTGCCGACGGGAATGAAAGTCCCGGTGGGACAGGTGAAGATGCCGCCAGAGCCGATCCAGGTGCAGGGTGCGACAATCGTGATCAGCAATCCTGATCTGGCGGCTTATCTTGTCGATGCGCCAAAGCAGTAGCCCATCTGGCGTTCATCGTTTTCCGTGAAACAAGAAGAAAAGTTCTATTAGCAGGATCAGCACCACAATAAACTCCAACAGGAATGCGCGCGCCTGATGAAATTCTTCGATCATGAAATCGTAGAGTTCGTCGGCGGTGCGCAGCTTTTCCTGCACCAGGGCCTGATAGTCAGTGACGCCAATCTTGCCGGCGCAAAGCTTATAGACGCGGGCAAAAAACATGTCGCCGACAAACTTAAGCGCATTGTTGGTGCGTTCTGTCAGCTCGGTTACGTCCAGCAGCATGGTGCGCAACCGTGCGGCAGCGGACCCCATGCGCCATCGAAACAGAAGGCCTTTACGGTTTTCCGCGAGATCGTAAACGCGCTCCAGTTCGCGGGTCAGCATGTCGTCATAGTGCCGGAACTGCAGTAGCTGTGAGTTGGCATATTCCAGCAGCGTAATTGTAGGTTCGGCGCCGGCGGGGGTATCGAAAACAAAAGCTGCGTTCCATCCGGCAACGATGAGGTCATTGGGATAATACGACATGTAGCCCTGGAGCACTTCCGTACGCTCCTGGTCGGCCAGCGGCATCACTTCTCCACGGACGATCTGGCTGATTTCTTTTCCATGCTCCTGCAGAAGCGCCGCGCCATTTGTTGTCCCGGCGACGGAATGCAGATGAATTACGGCGTAGTCCTCACTGAGCCAGTTGGCATAGGGCTTTACCAGTGCCGCGCCGATTTTCTTTAAACGTTCCCGGATCGTGTTGCGGCAGAGCTCGTCGAACATCGTGCCTGAAATCCAGCTGCCTGCGAGTCTCTGAAGCTCCTCCCATGATCCAGAAAATGCGAATCGCAAGAGCACGCTCACAACACCGTAATCATAGTACTGTAACGTCCCTTCAAAGCGCTCGCCGCTGGTAAGAGATAGCGGCGGCAAAGTTTCAATGACCGGAGGCCTCTCAAACCGTACATGCGCCGGGGTGGATGACTTGAATGTGGGCGAGAGTCGCGTGCCGCCCGTGATGGGAGGAAGATCAGAGAGGCTGATCTCCTCAGCAATGTCGTACAGATTTAAAACGACGATGGAGCCCTGAAGGTCGGACATGCTTCCATCCTGACTGTCTCACCAGATAGTGTACCTGCCAGATGGATTCAGCGAGGGTCGCGGCGGCTATTTCGGGACGATCGTGATGGCGCGCACCTGCTCTTGCTGAATTGTGTTATCGGAGTCCACCAGCATGGGGCGCATTTCTTCAGTCACTGAGAATTCTTCATGCCGGGGATTGAGGTTGTAGGACACGGCGGCGTCGTTCCGCCGACCATCTTTATCGTGGTCCTTATCTTTGTCTTTGTCATGATCGTGAACGCCGACAGCGGGAACCACGTTTACATCAATGCGCAGGTTGGCGTGGGCTCCGGTGCTGTGAATTCGAGCTGTTTGGGCGGACAAGGGGATGCTCAAGGAGGCGGCGAGTAACGCGCACCCGATTTTGAGCGCCTGCATGCGGGGGAAAGTACAAATAAACATGCGCATAATCTTCCTTCCACTCTGATTGCTGCGGACGGAACGGCGTTGTGTTTTAAGTTAAAAAAACCTGGGTTCAAAGACGGAACAACATGGCCCAAACAGAATGAAGCCGGAAAACCTGTGAGATGGCGACCCAATGATAGGCCAAACCGGGCTGGACGTCACCCGAGAGGCACTTTTTCCAGCCAATGAGAGATATTCACGTTCCAGCCTAGCTTGGTGGCAATGGCCTGTTGAAGCCGGTTGGCCGCTTCGGATTCACCGTGAACCAGAAAGGTTTTCTTTGGAGGTGTTTTGAACGTCCGCAGCCAGCCGAGGAGTTCCTCGGTATCGGCATGGTCACTGAATTGTTCCAGCGCGGCCACGTGGGCGCGGATGGGAACGGCTTCAGAAAAAATCCGCACGGACTTTGCTCCACTCTTGATGATCTCGCCACGCGTCCCGGGCGCTTGAAATCCAATGAACAGCACCTGGTTGCGCGGATCAGGCAAGCGCAACAGCAGATGGTGAAGAATGTGCCCGCCGGTCACCATGCCGCTGGAAGAAACAATGATGCAGGGATAGCGCA
>JBAVUZ010000900.1:0-4813 GCA_049697035.1 Candidatus Angelobacter sp.
CAGCGCCTCGCCCCAGTGGCGACGCACGTTGGGTGACGTGATGACGAACACGCGACTGCCGGATGACGGCAATACGCGCCGCACCTCGCGTCCCGCACGACGCAGCAAACCTGCGCCCACCTGGACGACATACGCATTCGGTTTGGTTCTTACGCGGATCTTTTGCACGTAATTTGATGATAAATGATCGTGGAGAGAAAGCGGCGTAATGCCCCCTGGGATCGCGACGAGATCAGCGCTTTTCGAATCCAGCGCACCGGCCTCGCGGATATCCAAGGGCTCCTTTGCTTCTGATACCATTTCCGCTACATGAAAAAACCTCCTTCACAGGTGGACTTCATAGTTGTGGGCGCAGGCATCGCGGGACTGCGCGCGGCCATTGCTTTGGCTGAAGCCGGCAAAGTGCTGGTGCTGGCCAAACAGGAACTGACGGAATCCGCCACACAATATGCGCAGGGCGGAATCGCCGTTGCGCTGAGCGACGAAGACGAGATCAGCCTGCACCTGCAAGACACGATCAACGCCGGTGACGGACTGGTGAACGTGGAAGCAGCGCACGTTCTGGTGGAAGAAGGCCCGGAGCGTATCCAGGAGTTGATCGACTGGGGAACGCAGTTTGATCGCAAAGGAACAAAGCTGACGTTTACGCGTGAGGCGGCGCATAGCCGTGACCGCATCCTGCATGCCCATGGCGATTCTACCGGGCGCGAGATCGGGCGGGCCTTATATGCCAAAGCCTCCACGCTCAAAAATATTTCATTCTCAGAGTTTGAATTTACGGCCATGCTCTGCATGGATTCAGGGCGGGTGAAGGGCGTGAGGCTGATCTCCGACGCCGGAGAAATGCACACCGTAACCAGCGGAGCAGTGCTGCTGGCCACAGGCGGAGCCGGCCACGTTTACAGCAACACCACCAATCCTGCTGTGGCCACGGCAGACGGCGTTGCCATGGCGTACCGCGCCGGAGCGCAGATTGGTGACATGGAGTTTGTGCAGTTCCATCCCACGGCGCTTTACGTCAAGAACGCGCCCCGATTCCTGCTTTCAGAAGCTCTGCGCGGGGAGGGCGCTGTGCTGAGAAATTCTGAACTGCATCGCTTCATGCCAAAATACCACGAGGCGGGCGAACTTGCGCCACGCGATGTAGTGGCCCGAGCCATCGCGCACGAACTGGAGGTCTGCCGACTGAAAGAACCCGTGGTCTATCTGGACCTGACGCACCGGAAGGCCGACCACATCAGAGCGCGATTTCCGCGCATTTATGAGACCTGCCTTAAATACAATGTGGACCTCACGGTTGATCAGGTTCCGGTACGCCCAGCGGCACATTACCTGATGGGTGGAATCCGTACTGATCTTGATGGACGCAGCAGCCTGCCTGGACTCTATGCCGCGGGCGAAGCGGCGTGCACGGGCGTCCATGGGGCCAACAGACTGGCCAGCAATTCCCTGCTGGAAGGCTTGGTTTTTGGCGCGCGTGCCGCAATCACGATGATCAAGGAAGCAAAAGAGGTCCACCATTCGCCGGCTTCGCACGCGGAACCGCTAAAAGATGGCAGCGCCAAAACAGATGCCGAGCCTTTTATCCAGGCTGTTCAGCATTTGATGTGGAACAAAGTTGGAATTGTGCGTTCACGCCAGAGTCTGACGGAAGCGATACAACAGCTTCAGGCATCCGCGCAGGAGCTACCGCCGCAGACATCGCGACGCAACTGCGAAGCCAGAAATATCCACACAACGGCGCTGCTGATTGCGCGGTCCGCTCTGGCCCGGCTGGAAAGCCGCGGAGCACATTACCGCACGGATTATCCCGAGCATGACGATCTGAGGTTTAAAAAGCATTCCATTGTGGGTGAAAAAGGCGTCCGGTTCGTCTAGGCAGAAATAACTCTCTAACTAAAACCAAAGGGCCATGGTTTCCCATGGCCCCACCAGATTTGGAGAGTAGCGCTAATGATGAGCATATCGTCTCACGATGAATTGCCGTGCCTCAAGTTACTTTTTGTCAAGCCCCATAGTTTCCGCGGTTCCGGCGGGGCCAGTCACAGCCCGGCGATGGCGGGCGCTCCGCAACCGCGCTCACGGCTTGTTCCTTGATGCGAATCGAGAAGAGCATCATGATAAAAGCGCTGCACGATGAACCTGCGGTGTCTGAGATTTTTGTGGCCTATTCTGCTGGCACGTAGCACTCAATATGAGGGCGATCTTCTTGACCAGCTTTTCAATTCCAGCGAAAAACGGCTGGCGCGCATATTGCTGATGCTGGCCCACTTTGGAAAAGAAGGCACGCCTGAAACCGTGGTCCCCAAGATCAGCCAGGAGATGCTTGCTGAGATGGTTGGCACTACGCGGTCACGCGTGAATTTTTTCATGAACAAATTCAGAAAGCTGGGCTTCATCGACTGCAACAGGGGCAGCAAGCTGCAAGTGCATAGCTCGCTTCTGAATGTGGTTCTGCACGATTAGGGCTGAAGAGGCTTAGCCTTTGCCCTGATCGACACCGAGCACCAAGATTTTTTTGGCCGCCAATGTTGGGACCGCTTTCGAGATCGGAAAAAGATGCGTGGCGGAGATTGGGCAGTGAGGTTGGGCGGTGTGGGCTGAGCGCAGAGCCCGAGGCAGACGAGGAGAAATGGCCCAAGAATGAATGCAGACGTAAATCTCATGAAAGGCTATTTAATCACGGAGGGAAAGACAAGGTTTTTCCTAGCGCCGCGGGCCCGCGCGCAGCGGAGCGGAGCAACAAAAAAGGACCGACGCAGCGGAGCTCCCCGATGAATCAGGCCACCAGCCCTTGCCCAGCAGTTCTGCCTAAGCAAGAACCGCTAATGCCGCCTGTTCCTGTTTGTCTGGCGGGTAATAAGCTAGGAGAGCGCGGACTCCTCAACAGTGGATTAACTACGCCGGTGGTCATCAACTATGAACCTTTCCGTGAACCCGCTGCCTTCAAAGCATTGATAAGCTTTGTGAACCGTGGTGTCAGATTACCCATTCCACCGGCATAATCACCATAGCCGCCAATGAAGTGCTCGTATAACCCAGTCCTCTGAATCCGCGTAAGAGTGGCCGTAAGTTCATTCCCGGGTATCCCAGCTTGCTTTTCTACAGCACCCGCAAACTCGTCCCAAAATTGCATCGCACGTTGTAAGGGATTGCGACCACAGAGAAGTGTTTGGCTCTCGAATTTGTTCAGTACGAGCAAGATCCAGAACTCGCGTTCGCTGAGCTCGCTTACTATGCCAAGGTATTCTTCATACTCGTCAATTGATGCGAAACCGCTATTGCCCTCGTAATATGAAGCGAACAGCACGGCAAACCTCTTTATCTTTTCATCTGATGTGGCTTCCTGTACCCGTCGTGCCGTTACGGCAAAAGAATCCAAAAATTCGCGTTTCTGTATCCGCTCTTCAGCAGGGTGAATATCCAAAGTAATCAACTCCTCCGCGAACACATCCATCTTGCGCGACCAAATTTGATAGAACGCGAGCACTGCTGATTCCACAGCACTGCCATATGGGCATAATTTCACTAAAGCGCGAAGGAACGGATTACGCTCATAGTGTGCGAAGAATTTATCAAGTAAGGTTATTTCTTCAGATTCTTTGTCCATAGCAAAGCTCACGTCTATACATATGGGAACTCGCTCTAAGTCCCTGCTCCGGCTGCCTGGGACTCTTCTTCTACGTCCAGATTTTGAACGATTGGGCCAAACACTTTATGGAACAGCTCCAGCTTTTCCTTCAGCCATTGGTGCTGTTGCAGCCACAGGTCTTCCTGAATAAAGTCGGCGTCCTGGCGCGTGTAAATACTGCAGGCGATCTTGTTTGGAGGATTGTGCCAGGTGAGCGAGAGGCCACAAGCTTTTTCGATCTCCTGTCGACGCTTTTCCAACGCGGCAAAGTTGCGCTTCGCGTACTCGCCATGCATTTCGATTTCGACGCGCATTTCCGGGCTTTTTTTATTGGTCTCCGAACTCCATTGCGAGATGACCGAGACTAGGCGGAACCCGCTCGTGCCAATGGGATGATACATCCAGTGCTGCGGGTAAGGTTTCTGGCAGCGAATCCGGCTGTTCTTCTCCATGAAATCCTTGAAGGCAAGCCAGAAACGGAGCTGCGTTTGACGGTGCTCGCTGAGTTCTCCGGTTTCCTTGGCAGCAGCCTGGACGCTGCGAGTCCAATCGTTTGGCTGGCTCACGATGTTGAATTTTGGTGCAATCGGCGAATCGGCAATCCGCCACAACTCGATCTCCAGGCCGAAAAAGTTGATCTGCTCATCGGTGCGCTCATTCAGCCAATCCAACGCCGCGCGGTGTTCTTCGGCGAAACGCTCGGCTACCCAGACGATGGTAACCGCCTGCAAGCCCGCAGCATAGGTCAACAGCTGGCCGAGATGTGTGTGGTCAGTGCGTTCGATCTGGTTCTCGATTAGGACCCAGTTGTCTGTTGCTGTCTCCTTGCACAGGATGTCCGCGCGGAACGGCCCGACCTCTTTTTCTTGCGCTTCGCATTGGAGGCTGATGCCGATGCTTTCTGCAAGCAGCGCGAGATTTTCCTCACGGGCAAGCCAAGGAGTGAAATCGCCGGCTTCGGTTGCGAATACCTCGCGGAGATCAATTTTGGTGAGACGTCCAAGGAAAGTGGGTTTCATGCGTAGGCCTCTATCAGTCTCTTTGCTCTGTTAGGGATCTTTCCGATATTCATCCGGGACTTCGGGGCCAGCCCTTTTCTTTGAACAGCGCGGCATGTCATTCTTCCAAAGGCGTTTGAGATGTACTTGAGAAAGCTCAGCCCCAGGACGACGTGCTTGCACT
>JBAVUZ010000901.1:0-4439 GCA_049697035.1 Candidatus Angelobacter sp.
GCGCGCAATCTTCCGGCCGGAGCATGCGCCGCGCAGCTTCAGAATAGGGAGCGGTTTCGATTGGAGTGGTGACCATGCGGAAATTGTATATCCGTCGCCATCCGATTGCGGAAATCCATTTTATGTCGTCGAGGGTTGGTCAGCTTCCAGTTTAACGAGGGTTCGTTCGCAATCGGGTCAGCCTCCCGCCACACGCGACACGAGCAGAGGTGGTATCAGGGTTGCCGACGGGGAATTAAACGAATGTCTTGGAATTCCCGGGGCATGTGTCTAGTTTGCCGAATGCTTATGTACTGTAATCCGCATTGATGCGCACATATTCCGCCGTGAGATCGCAGGAAAGGAACTCCAGCGTGGCGCTCCCAGCGCCCAGCGCAATGAGGATTTCATATACAGGCTCAGACATATATGCATGCGCGCGATCATGGTCGAAAGGGCATGCGGCGCCGTGTCTGCAAATCTGCTGGTCCCCCAGATATATATTGATCCGCTCTGGATTGATCTTTACACCCGAATAGCCGATTGCAGACAGGATTCTTCCCCAATTTGGATCCGCGCCGGCCCAGGCGGTCTTTACCAGCGGTGAATTGGCGATCGCGCGCCCAATCTGCCGCGCCTCGCTCCGCGACCGCGCCTGTTCGATTTTCAGGCGCACCACGTGTTTGACGCCCTCGCCGTCCGCTACGATTTGCCCCGCCAGCGACCGGCAAACTTTCGTCAATGCAGCCTGAAATTCATTTCGCACAGACTTAAACTGCACCCCGCTCTTGCCGCTGGCCAGCAGCAACGCGGTATCGTTCGTCGAGGTATCACCGTCAATGGAGATATTATTAAAGCTCTGGTCCGCAGCTTCTTTCAGGCAGGTTTGCAACTCGCGTGGGCTCGCCGCCAGATCGGTAAATAAGTACACAAGCATGGTCGCCATATTAGGGTGGATCATACCCGCGCCCGTCGCCACTCCCGCCAGGACCACCCGGGTTTGATTGAAGGTTATGGATTGTGACGCTACTTTTTTGTGAGTGTCCGTGGTAAGGATGGCGTTGGCGAACTGATCGAATGCGTCTGGGTCGGGGGATGCGGTACTGACCAGCGACGGAATCGCGGCGTGAATTTTTTCCAACGGCAGCTGCACGCCAATGATCCCCGTTGAAGACGGGAACACGCGATGCGGACTGACCTGGAGTTGCTTTGCTACTCCAATGCATACGCTGTTGGCGGCTTTCAATCCTTGCTTGCCCGTGGCGCAGTTGGCGTTTCCGGCGTTCACGATCAGCGCCCGCATCAGGCCTTGTGCGCGGCGCAGATGCTCGCGTCCCACAGTTACAGGCGCCGCGACGATCTGATTGCGGGTAAAGATGGCCGCTGCGGAAGCGCCATCTGGAGCCAGTGCCAATGCCAAATCGGGCTTGCCGCTGGCCTTGATACCGGCGGTGCAGGCGGAAAAAAGAAATCCCTGCGGCGGATTCGTAGTCACACGGTCAGCTTAACCAGCGGCTTTGGTATCTGCAAGTCGCGCACGCCGCGGTGTTTGGGAATCTCGCCGCGATACATGGCGATCTCGTCGCAGGCATTGAACGCAGGACAGTGCACGCAATCCTTGTAAATTTTGTCCGGCAGATCGTCGCGTTTAGCAAGGCTGAATCCCATGTGGGCAAAGAATTCCGGGATTCGCGTGAATAGACAGACGCAAGTTACTGCATGCCGCCCAGCCTCTTGGAGCAGAGCTTCCACCAGCTTGCGTCCGGCGCCCAGGCCCTTAGTGGAAGGCGTTACCGCAATGGAACGAATTTCCGCCAGATGCATGCCGTAAAGATGCAACGCGCCGCAGCCCACAATTTTGCCATCTTCTTCCGCTACGACAAAGTCCCGCACGTTCTCCCGCAATTCAGCCAGCGTTCGAGGCAGTAGTGTGCCGTTGCCGGAATACGCGCGGATGATCGCGTGAATTTGCTCCACGTCCGGCAGGATTGCGTTACGCGTGCGTACCATGGGCCTCCTGCATGGTAGCCAGCTTTTCCCGCGCCGTTTTGAGCGCCTGCTGCACACGATGCGGCGCTGTGCCGCCGGGAACATCGTGGCAGGCCAGAACGTTTTCAACCGTGAGCTGCTCATAGACGTCGGCGTCGAATGCCGGGCTGAACTCCCGCAACTCATCGAGCGACAGCTGCTCCAGTTCGCAATTCTGCAACACACACTTCTGTACTGCCTTGGCCACGATCTCATGTGCCTGCCGGAACGGTACGCCGCGCCTGGCCAGATACGTAGCAGCGGCCATGGCATTCATGAATCCCGCCTCGCAGGCTGCTTTCATGCGTTCATGATTGAACTTCACTTGGCGCATAAATCCGGTGGCAACTTTCAGGCAATGTCCAGATGTAGCCACAGCTTCAAACAGCGGCTCCTGCGTCTCCTGCATGTCTTTGTTGTAAGCAAGCGGCAGGCCTTTGATCGCCGTAAGCAGCGCCACCTGATTGCCGATCAGCCTTGCAGACTTGCCGCGGATCAGTTCCAACGCATCCGGATTCTGTTTCTGCGGCATAGCGCTGCTGCCGGTCGAGTATGCCTCCGGCAGAGTGATAAAAGCGTATTCCTGCGTGGCAAACAAGATAAACTCTTCCGCCCAGCGGCTGAGATGAATGCCCAGCAGAGAAAGCGAGTTGACCAACTCCACGGCGAAATCTCGATCGCTGGTGGCGTCCATGCTGTTGGCCGTGGGGCGCGCGAACCCCAGCGCTCGACTTACCAGTTCACGGTCGAGCGGCAGCGTCGCTCCGGTGACAGCGCCTGAGCCCAACGGGCATTCATTGGCACGCTTGCGGCATTCCAGCAGGCGCTCGCCGTCACGGAAGAACATCTCAAAATAAGCCAGCAGCCAGTGGGCGGTCAGCACCGGCTCAGCACGCTGCAAATGCGTGTAAGCTGGCATAACCAGCGCCTTCACTTCAACCGCACGGGCCAGCAGCGCTTCCAGCAGATCGCCCAGCAGGGTGCGCATGTTGTCCACTGAATCCCGCACGAACAGGCGCAGGTCGGTCGCGATCTGTTCATTGCGGCTGCGTCCGCTATGCAGCTTCTTGCCGGTTTCGCCGATGAGCCCCACTAGCTTTTTCTCCACGAAGTGATGCACGTCCTCGGCTTCAGGGTCGTCGAAGTATCCTGCCTGCTGTTCGCTGGTTTTGCCAATCTCGTCGAGGCCCGCAGCGATCAGCCCGAATTCAGCGGGCGTAACAATGCCAGCGGCTTTGAGCGCCCGCGCGTGCGCGCGGCTGGCCGCAAGTTCGTAGCGCAGCAATTTCTGGTCGAACGGAAACGACCTCTGCCACTCTTCGAAATGTGGGTCCAGCGGTTGCCGGAACCGGCCTGACCACATCTTCACTTCGTGATCTCCTCCGCCCTAACACGCGAAACCCGCGCGTCTTGGGGGCCCTGTTTCTGTCTGAGCCGCGCTCGCGAGCGCGCGGGCAGGCCAAGAATACGGATGAAACCTTCGGCATCTTTCTGGTCATAACTCTCGCTCATGGTGAATGACGAGAGATCGGTGCGGTAGAGCGAGTATTCAGACTCACGCCCGCCAATGGTGACGTTGCCTTTGTAGAGCTTCAGCGTCACCGTGCCGCTCACTTCCTTCTGGGTCTGGTCGACGAAAGCATCCAGCGCTTCGCGCAGCGGCGTGAACCAAAGCCCGTAATAAACGATTTCGGCGTACTTGAGCGCCATCAACTGCTTGAAGTGCATCAGTTCGCGCTCCAGGCAAAGCGCTTCCAGTTCGCGATGCGCCGTTAGCAGCAGCGTTCCGCCTGGCGTCTCATAGCATCCGCGTGACTTGATGCCGACAAAACGGTTTTCCACCAAATCAATGCGGCCAATGGCATTGCGTCCGCCAATTTCGTTTAGCAGTTCCACCAGCGGCAACGGTTCAAGCCTTAGCCCGTTCACGCTGATCGGCGTTCCTGCCTCAAAGCCGATGGTGACTGTCTCTTCGCGGTCTGGCGCTTCCTGCGGTGAGCGCGTGAGCTGCCATGTGGATTCAAAGGGCGCATTGGCCGGATCTTCCAATTCACCGCCTTCATGGCTCAGGTGCCAGATGTTGCGATCGCGGCTGTGAATCTTTTCGCGGCTTGCTGTTACAGAGATGCCGCGGGCTTCTGCATAGTCCAGGCAATCCTCGCGGGATTTCAAAGTCCATTCCCGCCACGGAGCAATTACTTTCAAGTCTGGCGCCAGCGCCTGGAAAGCATGTTCAAACCGGACCTGGTCATTGCCCTTGCCGGTACAGCCATGCGCCAGCGCGGTGGCGTTTTCTTTTAGCGCAACTTCTACCTGATGCTTGGCGATGACCGGCCGCGCCAATGACGTTCCCAAAAGATATTTGTGCTCATACTCCGCGCCCGCGCGCAGAGCAGGGAAGACGTAGTCACGCAGGAATTCATCGCGCAGGT
>JBAVUZ010000902.1:0-9442 GCA_049697035.1 Candidatus Angelobacter sp.
GTTAAACACCTGCACCGTTCCTGTCCCCGGTGTGCCGTTATTCGTGATGCCGGCCACGTAGATGCAGGAAAAGCTCGCGCCCAGTTGCAGCGGGTCCATCAGTCCAACGTGATAAATCACATTGTTGTAAGCCTCAACCGTACCCTTGGATGGATCGACCGTGGCAAAATTTATGCCGTTGCAGTTATCGCCGTGAATCAAATTGTCGTGCACGTGCAGGTCGTATTGGTCGAAACCCGTGGTATCGCCGGCTCCGCAGGACGGGCTGCACAGCGGCGAAGAATGGAACTGCAACGCACGACAGGTGTAATTGTCGTGAATATGGTTCCAACCCACGTCGATATGGTTTGAATCCGTGCTGAAATAAACTGCGTGGTAGTACTTGGAGGAAGTGGGATTGATGCCCGCATTATGGACTTCATTGCCCCAGAACTTCGCCTGGTTGGCCCCACTCATCTGGAAGCATCCCACCTGGTCATCCGCATTAGGACACTGCATTTCATTTCCCACAACCTTCCAGCCCGCGCCCCCAATATCCATGGCCTGGGTGCCGGCGATGATATGCAGTTGTGAAATCACCCAGTAATCTATGTTCACGCCGATGTTTGGCGTGCGAATGCCGTAATGCAAGCCGCCCGCCTGACCCACCGTAACGGTAGCGTTGGGATAGGCGACAAGCGCCTTAGGCGCCCCGGCCGTACCGGAGTTGCTGGAGCCATTATTGTCCATGCTGAGATAGGCGGTGAAGCTGTCTTCCGTCGTCTGCGTCACCCCGTTCTCGATATAGGCAATATCGCCCGCGGCAATCGCGTTCTTCGCTTTTGGTATAGTCCGCCACGGCGCGGCAAACGTTCCCGCATTGGCGTCATTACCGCTGGTGGAAACAAAAAAGATGTTGCCCCCACGCACTGTGAATGGAACTCCGTTGCTGGCAGCCGAACCGACTTTCACTACCATGTTCCCGGTCACAGCGCCGGCTCCCAGTTGCATGATGATCTTGTTGTCAGACCACAGCTGATAAGCGGCTACAGAGCCACCGCCCACCGTCACGGATGAAGTGCCTTGAGTTGCGCCAAATCCCTTGCCCCACAGCGTGACGAATGCGCCATTATTGTTTTGCCCGCCTGTATTCGGCCCGCTTTCCAGATCGGAATAAAAAAGCCGCGGTGTTGAAGTCTGGGCCAGCATTGCGGTGGAGGAAACCACCAGCATTACGATTGTAATACTCAAAAACTTGATGAACTTGGTCCTCATTAAATCCTTCCTGCGTAAAAATATTTTTCGCATACATTAGTGTCCGAGTTACGGCGTGGGTATGACGGCCTGCACCTGGTTGGAAAACGAGCTTTCCGTTCCATCAGCTGCGACTGCGGTGACCACGTAGTAATAAGTGGCTCCCGAGCTCACGGTGCTGTCTGTGTAGGTCAGCCCGGTAATGAGCGTCGTATTGATCTTGGAATACGGTCCGCCGCTCAACGTGCCGCGATAGACGTTGTAACCGGCAACGGTTGATGTGCTAGCTACCCAGTTGACGTCTACCGAGTGCTGGACGGTTGATCCCGTCCCGGAAAGCGCGACACTCACCGAAGGATTGGAAGCGTTGCTGCCGATTTGCAATGCGCCGGAAACGCTGCCGGAGTTTTGCGGAGCAAACATCACCGTAATGCTGCTGCTCTGCCCGGAAGCCAACGTCAAAGGCAAAGTCGGCCCGGTCTGGCTGAAGCCGGTGCCGCTAATTCCAATACTGCTCACTGTAATGGACGTGCTTGAACTGTTGCTGAGCGTTATCGTCTGTTTGGCGCTCGTTCCAATTAGCACATTGCCAAACGCAAGCGATAGCGGACTCACCGTCAGCGCGCCTTGAGTCGGCGGGGGTTGGGTTACTGTTCCGGTGTATTCATACGCGCCAATATCGTAAGCTGCGCCCTGCGGTCGGGGAGCCTGGATGATGTCACGAGAGATACCGTCATTCGCGCCCGCGTCCACAGCCGGGCTGCCCGACTGTAACTGGAAGTTGCTGTTGGTCACGTCCACGAATTTCGGATCGGCGTTCAAGCTGGCCGTCGAAAACGATGGTGTTGCGCCAGCTCCAAAAAACAGATTGTTCTTCCCGGAAAAATTTGCCAATGAAGAGTCTGGCGCCGTGTAAGTTTCTCCGGCAATCGCATCCACAATGTTGTCCGTGAGGCTCACCGCCACAGAAGCGGAAACCGCTCCTGAGTCGGCGTTGGCGCGGCGTCCGCAGTCATAAAGCGTGTTGCCGGTGATCTGTACGGCCGCTAAACCGCTTCCACCCACATTGATGCAGGCATAATTCGATTCAATGCCGCCGGGCGCCGGCCCCGTCCCTGCGCGATAGATCACATTGTTGTAGGCCATCACCGCACCTTGCGATGGATCAATCGTCGCAAAGTTGATGCCGTCGCAGCGTGAATCATGGATCACATTGTTGCGGACCTTTATGTTAAAGAGCGGTGTGGTGTCAGAATAGAATTGCAGCGCGCGGCAGGACCGCGTGTTGGCTATCTCATTCCAGCCAACATCAATTCTATTGGCTCCGCTTTCAAACTGAACCGCCTGGTAAAGTTTGATACTGGTGCTGGTTGTGGATCCGTTGTCATGAATGTGATTGCGGTACAGTACAAGGTTCTGGCCGCCGGAAAACTCCACGCAAGCGCCCGTCCCCGATCCGTTCGGGCACGAGATGTCACTTCCAAGGACCCGCCAGTTGGAAGAATTCGCCACCGTGAGCGCGCTGAAAGCCCCGCGCAGGTTGATTCCCGCCAGTACCCAATAACTGGAAGTGGCGGTGGTGCGAACGCCGTACGGTTGCCCAGTGGCCGAACCAATGGTCGCGCTCGCGCCCGGGTATGCAATCATCGCGATCGGCAGGCCGGAAGATCCACTCTTCGCAATCGCCAGAGTTGCGCTGGAACCATCAAGCCCTGTTTCATTCACTCCATTCGTCAAATAAATGATGTCTCCGGCCTGGGCAGAGTTCTTGGCGTGCTTTACTGTGGCCCACGGGGCCGTGAAGCTGCCTGCGTTTGCGTCGGAACCACCAGGAGCGACAAAGAAAATCCTTCCGGATCGAACCGTGAAGGGCATGGCATTGCTCGATCCAACGCCGGCTACGTTGACCACAATATTTCCTGTGATAGCAGAGTTGCCGACCTGGAAGCTGATTTTGTTGTCAGACCATAAGAGATACGCCGCGGGCTGCGCTCCGCCAATCGTCAGGGTGGAAGTTCCTCGCGTTGCGCCAAAGCCAAAGCCATAAACCGTAACAATGGCTCCTTGATTGTTCTGGCCACCGGCGTTGGGACCGCTCTGAAGATCGGTAAAAATGGCAGTCGGCTGCGCGGCTCGGGCAAGTGGAACACCTATGAACAGGCAGCTCCACAAGAAGAGCGTTAAAGCTTTTTTCAATTCAACCTCACATTTTTTATTCTTTTCAAGAACGACAGATAACAACCGTGGGAAAGTGGGTGTTTACGCGCTTGCAGATGCGGACAATCGTTTTTGAAGTTTTTGTTTTTTTGGTTGCCAACGGGAGTGCAGTTTGACTGCCAAAACAAAAAATAAACTTTAACTAAGAATCTAAACGGGATTGTTTGTTGATGCTGGAATTCAGCAACTCACAATCGTGTAAGGAGTTCACGCTGGAAGGAGAATTTTACCAGCGTTACACAGTGGCTCTGTCTATCTGGTGATTCCCCGCGGACCGCTGCTTCACCAGATTATATCGACGCATATCGATGTACTGCGCAGCATGAAAATCTTTTTACCTTAAACGAATTTAAGCTGAATTCCTGAATGGTTTCATAGGGGGAACACTTATCCTACAGATCATATCGACACATATCGATGTACTACGGGCGGATAAATTGTTTCACGTAAAACGGTTCTAAGCTAAATCCCTGAATGGTCTCATAGGACACTCGCCTTACTCGCGAATCCTGATCACCAGCTTGCCTCTCACGTGGCCGGCTTCGCTTAGCCGATGGGCTTCCGCAATCTGCTCAAAAGCAAAAACTTTTTCCACCAACGGCCGAATCTTTCCCGCCTCAATCAACGCAGTGATCTTTTCCAGCTCGCCACCGCGCGGCTTAACGCGCGTCATCGACAGTCGTTGGCCACCAAGCAATCCGCGCGCAACCCCAAATGCCAAGCCACGGATCGCCGTCGCAAAAAACTTATGCTTGCCGCCTGGCTTTTCTGGAATGGGCACAGTCAAAGTAACCAGTCGACCTCCCACTTTCAGCGCCCGAAAAGATTCGGCCCAAACGCTTTGCCCCACGCCATCCAGCACCAGATCAAATTGCGGACGTACTTTCCCGATCTTTTCGCGCGAATAATCAATCGCCTGGTCTGCGCCCAGTTCACGCAATAGATCCTGGTTGCGCGAGCTGGCCGTGGCGGCAACGTACGCGCCAAAGGCTTTGGCAATCTGGATCGCCATCACTCCCACTCCACCCGCGCCGGCATGAATCAGCACACGCTGCCCCGGCTTGAGCTTTCCCTGATGTATCATCGCTTGCCACGCGGTCAACGCCGCCAGCGGCACCGCAGCCGCTTCTTCATGACTTAAAGTTTTTGGCTTCGGCGCAAGCGATTTTTCTGGAGCCGCCACAAATTCCGCGTACGTGCCTCGATATGTCTTGGCGACATATCCATCTTTCATGCCGTAAACTTCGTCGCCCGGTTTGAACAGCGTCACCGATGGTCCGACTTCTTTGACCACACCGGAAAGGTCGCAGCCCCAGATCACGGGAAACACCACGGGCATCACGGCATGCAGCAGGCCCTGTCTCAACTTCCAATCCACCGGGTTCACACTGGCGGCGCGCACTTCTACCAGCACGCCATTCGGGCCAACACGCGGCACGGGCAGATCATCGTTGAGTTCCAGTACCTCAACGCCACCGTACTGTTCGGCAATCACAGCTTTCATGGCAAGACGGGCCAGCCTCCGCGCCGGATACTAAGGAATCTTTGCCTGCTTTTCCACAGCGGATTTCATGTTATACCGTTCTGAGCCACCAATCAGATACCCCCATGGACTTTGATCAGCTGGAAACGTTCCTGGAAGTCGCGCGCCACACCAGCTTTTCCCGCGCGGCGGAGAAGCGCTTTCGCACGCAGCCAGCCGTCTCATCGCAAATCCGCGCATTGGAAGAAGAAATTGGCGCGCGCCTGTTTGACCGCAGCGGCGGCAAGGTAGCGCTTACCGGCGCGGGCAAAGTTTTCCAGCAATATGCGGAGCAGACCCTGGACGCCCGCAAAACCATGCTTACGACCGTAGCGGAAATGGAGCGCGTCCCGCGGGGAGAAATCGTTGTCGGAGCCAACGAAGGCACTTGTCTGCACATCCTGCCGGAAGTTTTTGCCGAATTCAAAAAGCTTTATCCCAATGTCGGCGTCCAGATCAGCCGGTTGGAACGGGCCAAGATTCTGGAATCGATCATTGAGAATTCAGTCGACTTCGGGATAGTCTCAGCTCCGGTGGATGACAAGCGCCTGACGGTAGTGCATATTCATCGCGATGAGCTGGTCATCATCGCGCCGCCCGGCCATCCTCTTAGCCTCAAGTCGCAGGCCAGCATTGCCGATGTTGTCCCGTTCCCGCTGCTGCTCCCCAAGCTGGGCCGCACGCGTGATTCAATAGAAAATCTGTTTGAAGAGCGCCGTCTTAAGCCCAGAATCGCCATGGAACTCGATTCCAGTGAGTTGCTCAAGCGCTTTGTGGCTGCCGACGTTGGCGTTGGATTCATCGCCCGCTCCAACGTCATGGAAGACGTAAAAGCGGGTGTATTGGTGGCAATTGCCATGTCAGACGCCTCTCTCCGCCGCGATTTAGCTCTCGTCTTTCGCAAGGACAAGGCCTTGAGCCGCGCCGCATTGGCCTTCATGGAAATTGCAGTCAAGATTAAGCATGCTCCTTTGGCCGCAAAGACATCGCAAACGGTCGGCTAATGTCTTTTCGAACTTCCTATATCTCGAATTGGGTCGGGAGAGAATTGCCACCACGTGCGGCCTCACGCCTTAGCGCTCTGTTGGAATTTGCACCATACTCGGTGCACATGAGAAAAGCTCAAGCCTTTCCGGCGATGCTGTTTTACTGACCTTAAAGTTTTACGCAAATTTTCCACGCTCAACTCTCCGCGTGTGTTATTTTTTTTATTCACGAAAAACCAGCTTTTTTTGGAGGCAAGCAAATTGGGTTTAAACATGGTGCCGAAGCGCATCTTCCTGACCAACGGAGTGGGCAAACACAAAGAAAGACTCACATCTTTTGAGTTGGCGCTCAGGGATGCGGGAATCGCGGCGCAGAACCTGGTCCGGGTTTCCTCTATTTTCCCTCCTCACTGCAAGCTGATCTCACGCAAAGAAGGCGTGAAATACCTGCATCCCGGCGAAGTCACCTTTGCCGTGGTTGCGGAGAACTCCACGCGGGAACCGCATCGGCTCACTGCCGCCAGCATTGGCCTAGCCATGCCTGCGGACCGCAGCACCTATGGCTACCTGAGCGAACACCATTCTTTTGGCGAGGCGGATGACGTAGCGGGCGAATACGCTGAAGAACTGGCGGCAGAGATGCTCGCCACCACTCTCAACGTCGATTTCAACCCTGATACTTCATGGGACGAGAAAAAAGAGATTTACCGTATCTCCAACAAGATCGTACGCACCACCAACATTACGCAGAGCGGCGTTGGCGACAAGCGCGGCCTCTGGACCACGGTGATTGCGTCGGCCATTTTGATTTTCGAATAGAGCCTTCCCTCTCGATCGCGGCGAGAGGACCTTATTGCTACGTAGCTCCGGCTACCTGGCTAGCCGCGTCTCTGACGATCACCTCAGAAAAGTAAAAAGCGGGCGGAAAGATTACCTCTTCCGCCCGTTTTGAATTTTGATTCGTTACCGCAGTTTTCAAAATCAAGTCTTTACCCGGCTTTGTGATGCTTGGATTTTCCGGCAAATGGCGCCGCCGTAGGCCGTGGCATGCCCGGACCATGGTCGGCATCTGAGTACTGCAACTGCACGGGAACAATTGTCTGGCTGTTGGTAAGTTTCAATTCTTTGAATACCTGTGTCAAAGGATTGGCTTCGGCAACCGGGAAATCGCCGCACTCTTCTCCCTGTGATGACGTCCAGCCAAGAAACTTCACCGCATTAGGGCTGTTTCCGGCGTTGATCGCGTCCTCAACATCGGGATCGGTACGGGCTTCATTAAGTTCGTGATAGAAAGTGGCCACCACATTCTTCCACGACTGATCAAATACCGGGATGCCGTTCTCGGTGCCATTGGCAAGCTTCTCAGAAAATACGCCGACAGCATAGTAGATGGTTTGGGCCGCGGAACCAGTTCCCAGATGCACTGAACCGTGATAACCGCCAAGTCCGTTGGTTGAGTCCTCTTCGTCCTCATGCGGAACCGCTTTTGCCGCTGAAACAGGCGTAGCCTGCAGAGTATTGGAAGACTCCACATGGCTGGAAACAGCGCCGCTGGTGGGCGCAAGATCGGTGGTCAGCACCGTGCCGCTCGGCAGCATGAAGTTCAATACTGTTGAAGCAAAGTTGACGCCGCTCAAAGTTCCTGCCTGAAACAGCCGGCGTACCAGGTTTTCTACATCGCCCTGTGAAACTTTGGCGGGCTTCGGCCCCGCCAGAATGTGTGAACCCTGGAATGTGCTGGTGATATGGCCGGAAGGATAATATTGGCTCATTACATTATTCAGGTTCTTGTCGGACATTGCCGCCGAAAGACCATCATTGATTGACTGGACATCTGAAGGGTTCCACGCGGCCGATCCGCCCACAAAAAAGTTGACGAAAGTCAGATCCGCTATCGTTTTCCCGCCATGAAAGATCAGGTCATGTTTCGGACTTGGTGTTATACCCGGTGCCAGGACCGCCGGCATGGTGGTCCGGGAGCGGACGCTCTTCTCTGCTTTGCTGCCTTTGGCCACAAAGACGCGCATTGGGCTCACATAGGCATCCTGTTTTTCGGATGGCATGGTTCTTCCTCCTACAGCGGACTAGCCGCCTAATATATGAGACGGATTATCTCAACATTTCCCTGTGCCCGCCGTTAAACTTTACCTAGGCCTGACCTTGTACGGCTACCCGTGTCTGGACTAAGACGTTTTCACCTTAGAACTCGGCTTCTTGTATCGCTCCCTCAGCCGTCCAAACATTGCGGCGCTCATGATCGACAAACCGCCCGGGCATTGCGGTTTTTGCTTATTGACGATCCGGGTATCCTTGGCATACTGCTAGATACAGCATTGTGAAGCTGGGAGCAAAGTGATAGCTTTTCAATCTAAAGTCGTTGCGATCGCACTTTAGGCGCAAGAGAGTCAGCCGATGAAGGAGGTCCGGCCGGGGGTGATATCATAAATTTCGACCGGGGAAAATAATGCTTCAGGACCTCAAGAATAAAGCGGGCGAAGTCAAATTTCGGGCAAAACTGTTTCAGCAGCAGGTAGAGGGCACCGCAACGCTCGATGGTGAGCTTAATTCCACAGAGATGCTGAACGAGATGCGGCGGCGCATGGAGATCACCCGGCGCGATTTTACCGAGATTGCGCAGTCCGGAGTGTTACAAAGCCCATTCCTGGAATTGGGCGCGGAACGCTGCCAGCGGGCCCTGGTCCTGGCAAATGATTTTGGTCTTAATGGCTATGCCGCTGACTTATCGTTCGAGAGCCTTCGATACGGTGATTTTCTTGCGCAGCAGGAAAAACTCTCCAAAATACCGCAGCGAGTTTGTTGCGATGCCTACAAGCTTCCGTTCGCGGATGATTCTATCGGATTCGCTTTCTGCTACCAGACTTTGCATCACTTCCCCGATCCCACACCGATCTTTAGAGAGCTCTACCGCGTTTTGCGTCCGGGAGCAGTATTGCATGTGGATGAAGAACCAATTCGGCGGACCTGGAAATTGAACCTGTGGAAACGCCGCGTGTTCCCAAAGGGACGCGGAAACAAGTATCTGCGGTACGCCCAAGATTATCTGCTTGATTTCATCTCTGAACCGCACGTAAGCGAAGTTGATTACGACATTTGTGAAAATGATGATATCTCCCTCGCCGAATGGGAAAAGGCAATCGGGCAGGTTGCAAACAAGAAGATACGTTTGAAGCTGCTGCCGGTCCCTCGAGCGATGAGCCGCGTCACTCACGATTCTGAGCGCTGGGGAGTGAGGTCATCAATGTGTCAAGGGCTGGGCGGCATCTTACAGGCTACGATTACAGCGAAACCTGCTCGCAAGGAATCGGCCTTGCCAGGAGAGCCCCTTTGCTGCCCAGTATGCCACGGTCCGCTGGGCACAAACCCGAATTCGCTGTTTTGCCAAAAGTGCTCTGTGCATTACCCGGCGTGCGATGGCATTCTTATGCTGCTGCCACAGGATGAATTAAAAAGCCTCTATCCGGAT
>JBAVUZ010000903.1:0-7188 GCA_049697035.1 Candidatus Angelobacter sp.
GCTAAAACTTTATCGGGACGGGATTCGACGGGTCCGCGTAATCATAAAACCCTTTGCCCGTCTTGCGTCCATACCAGCCGGCCATCACCAGCCTCTTCAAGAGTGGCGGCGAAGCAAAGCGGCGTTCGCGAAACTCGTCAAACATCACCTGCGTGATGTAGTACGTGGTATCGAGTCCGACAAAGTCCAGCAGCGTGAACGGCCCCATGGGATAACCGCAACCCAGCTTCATGGCGTTGTCGATATCAGGAATTGAACCGACGCCTTCTTCATAGGCGCGGATCGCGTCAAGCATGTACGGAACCAGCAACCGGTTCACGATGAAGCCGGTCTTGTCGCTCGTTCTGACCGGAACCTTACCCAGGCTCTTGCCGAATTCATAGGCTGACTCAAACGCAGCGTTGTCGGTGGCGATGGTGCGCACCACCTCAACCAGCTTCATCAGCGGAACAGGATTGAAGAAATGCAGGCCCACAAATCGGTCGGCGCGTTTGGTGGCAGCGGCGACTTCAGTAATCGAGATGGAAGACGTGTTGCTGGCGAAGATAGCGTCTTTCTTTACGATGGCATCGAGTTCCGCGAATGTTTTCTTCTTCACTTCGACGTTCTCGATGATGGCTTCAATGATGATGTCGCAATCGGCAAGGTCTTTCTGGCTGGTAGTGCCCTTGATGCGCGCGCGGGCCTCTTTGGCCTTCTCGGGCGTGATACCGGTTTTCTCCGGCTTTTCCGCAAACTTGGCCAGCGACTTTTCGATCCCGGCAAAGCCTTTATCGAGAAACTTCTGTTCCTGCTCCAGCACGGTCACGTCATAACCGGCAACAGCGCTGACCTGGGCAATGCCTGAGCCCATCAGGCCACAGCCGAGTACTCCAACTTTTTTGATCTGCATGATTTTCCTTTTTAACCACAGAGGACACTGAGAAACACAGAGGTAAAGCAGAAAGAATCTTGTTGTGATCCGGAGTTCCCTCCGTGTTCTCTGTGCCCTCCGTGGTAAAGATTCTTTTTTTACCGCTGCAAATTCTCCACGATCATCGCAATGCCCTGTCCGCCGCCGATGCACGCCGTGGCCAAGCCATACTGAGCTTTACGACGCCGCAGCTCGTGCAACAGCGTGATCACCAGCCGCGTGCCGGTCGCGCCCAGCGGATGGCCCAGCGCAATTGCACCGCCGTTCACGTTTACCTTGTTGCGATCGAGGCCAAGTTCTTTTTCAACGGCAAGATACTGTCCGGCAAAGGCCTCGTTGACTTCGATCAGATCGATCTCATCCAGCTTGAGCCCGGCTTTCTTGAGCGCCGCGCGGGATGCAGGAACCGGGCCGCTGCCCATGATTTTGGGATCGACACCGGCAATGCCCCAACTCACGATGCGTCCCATCGGCTTGAGGCCGCGCTTTTCAGCCTGATCGAGCTTCATCATTACCACGGCTGCGCCGCCATCGACGATGCCGCTGGCATTGCCGGCTGTAACGGTCCCATTTTTGCCGAAAGCGGCTTTCAACTTGGCCAGGCCCTCCATTGTGGTTTCAGGGCGGAGATGATCGTCTTTATCAAACATCTCACCAGTCGGTTCGCCTTTGCGATTCTTGAGAGCCACCGGGACAATTTCTTCCGCCAGGCGGCAGGCTTTCTGCGCAGCGCCGGCTTTCTGTTGCGACTGGAGAGAGAATTCGTCCATGTGCTGGCGCGTGATTCCCTGCTGCTCGGCGTAAAGCTCGGCGGTGTTCGCCATGTAGAGACCGCAGTATGTGTCCAGGAGGGCAACCATGAGCGAGTCTTCCAGCTTGCCTTCGCCCAGGCCAAGGCCCCAGCGAGCGCCACGGATCACGTGAGGCGCCTGCGACATGGATTCCATCCCGCCAGCCAGCACCGTGCTCGCTTCTCCCAGTTGAATCATCTGCGCGGCGTTCACCAGCGACTGCATTCCCGATCCGCAGAGGCGGTTCACCGTCAGCGCCGGAGTCTCAATGGGCAGGCCGGCCTTCAGCGCCACGTGCCGCGCGCCATAGAGCGAGTCGCCGGAGGTCTGCTGCGCGTTGCCGAAAACGGCATGGTCAAACTCCTTAGGATCGACGCCCGATCGCCGGATCGCTTCCTGGCTGGCGACGGTGGCCAGGTCCATGGCGGAAAAGTCGCGCAATTTGCCGCAATAGCGGCCCATGGGCGTGCGCGCGCCGCTTACGATTGCAATGTCTGTAGCTTGTGCCATATGAGAAACCTACTGTATGAAGAGTTTGATCGAGCAGGGCAAACTACTTAGTCTAACATTTTGTTACCTGCCGGCGCTCCAGGGGGATCAGTCCAAACGACGACCAAAGCGATTTTTTACACGCACGGGAACAAAGACTCTGCCGGCGCCTTCGCCTGAAAACCTGAAGTCGCCAGTTCCGAACTTTAGTAAGATCGCAAATGGACCTGCACGTCACGGTTCCTGGCGCAAGCACATATATCCAGCTGCCATTGAACTGAGGGGTATCCACGATGCTCATCGTTGACCAAACCTATAGCCGGGAATAGCATCGGGAATAACAACGGGCCTGGGAGGCTAAACGTGCGTATCCGCTTGGTGTGCTTCATCCTACTGCTATTTTCTTCTTGTTTTGGTTTCGCTCAGCTTCAGGTAACGGTCTTCACTGGTGTGTCACTGGGTTGCGCTAAGACCGTGATTGCCCCCAATTCCACCATTGATGTGGGCTCCTTGCAGGTTGGTACTACTGCGGGCGTGGGGTTCTGCCTGGTGAATGCCGGAACCTCCGCAATAACGGTGACCGCCATAACGGTTACAGGCCCCGATTTCAGCCTTAGCGCAGGCACTGTGCTGCCGCTTGTTCTTCAGCCTGGTGCGGGATCACCCATTGTCGCAGGGTTTACTTTTGCGCCCACTTCGGCTGGGACCAAAACGGCGCAAATGAGCCTGGTGGATGATGCGTCCGGCAGTCCGCAGACGTTTACCCTGAGTGGCACCGGCTTTACCGATTTTGGCCTGAACATGCTTGTGCCCGGCACCGAAACGCAGACCGTCACGGCAGGACAGACAGCCGACTATCAATTGACTCTTTCAGGCGCGGCCATTCCACCAGGCCCTACGGCTTTCAACGGCCTTATCAGTCTCAGTTGCAGCAACCTGCCACAGGGAGCAAGCTGTACGTTTCCGTCCGCTTCGGAGCTTTTGCAACCCGGCAATGAGTCTGTGAACCTTAACCTTGCCGTCAACACAACCGCCCGAACGGCAGCTTCCTTGCACCACCCCGGTTCAAAGGTCTGGTATTCCCTGGCGGCAGTGTTTGCTCTTGTCCTGGGCGCATCCCGCAGACGCTTGAATAGGGTTGGGCTCTTCGCCTGCTTCATCGTCCTGGGACTTGTCACCTCTTGCGGTGGGAGCAGCAAGGTTCCTTCAGGTCCCACTCCAGCAGGCACATTTCCATTTACAGTCAACGCCACTTCAAGTGGCGTAACCCACAGCAAGAACGTGGTGCTGGTGGTGAATTAGGATTGGCGGATGGACTTCGTGTCCTTCCGCTGGCCCCCTCCTCGCCATCAATCAGTAATCTCACCGCGCATTTCTCTGTGTGGTCGCCCAGGACTCCGTTTGGCGCGAGCGACATAGTTGTCTCTGGGTACAATCTTTTCCTTTTGTTGCCGACCCTGGCAGCATGGCGCTCGTTCGTTATGTTCATCGCCAAGCGGTAAACTGTAGCGGCAAACGGGGACATCGCAAACGCTTCTAAGGAGTTTTAAGCATGCCCACAGTAGCCCACGCTGAAAAGCACTTTACCGGGACCGCGCTGGTCCGGGATGTCGTCATTGGGATGTCTGACGGGCTTACCGTCCCGTTCGCGCTCGCCGCTGGAATCTCCGGGGCCGTGAGCTCCAGTCACATCGTTGTAGTGGCCGGGTTGGCTGAGATTGTTGCCGGTTCCATTGCCATGGGATTGGGCGGCTATCTGGCGGCGAAGAGTGACGCCGAACATTATGAGAGTGAACGCAAGCGCGAAGAATCCGAAATCGTGAAACTAGTCGACGCTGAGATCAAGGAAACCAGGGACATCTTTCAGTCTTATGGGCTTACGGAAGAAGAGACCATACCAGTCGTCGCGTCCTTGCAGAAGCGTCCCACTTCCTGGGTGGATTTCATGATGCGTTTCGAACTGGGACTGGAACGTCCTGATCCCAGGCGCGCACTCACCAGCGCCACCACGATTGCAGGAGCCTATGTTGCCGGCGGGTTCATTCCGCTCTCGCCGTACATGCTCTTCCACACGTCGTCGCAGGCTTTCTGGTACTCCGTCCTCGTTACCCTGGTTGCTCTGGCCGTCTTTGGCTATATCAAAGGACGCTTCACCGGGGCCAAGCCGCTGCGCAGCGGCTTTCAGACCGTGGTGATTGGCGGCCTGGCTGCTGGAGCTGCGTACCTTATCGCGAAAGCAATCTCCTGACCTGCGTAAAAAACCTGCTCGCCATCAAACCAGTTAACCGCCGCTTTTCATTTCTCCGTACTCTCAGTGCCCTCCTTGGTTGATAATAGGGTCAAATGGACGAGCGAGATTTTTTCGACGAAAAAGAATCCAGGAAAGCCCACACGCTTACCTGCCCGCATTGCCGACAGGCTGGTGAGTACGAACTGGCATGGCTGGTGCGGACCAAAAAGAAGCAGCTCTCCGGACGCGCTGACGAGCGTGACCGGGCCAAGTTTGCCAAAGCGCAGTCTTACATGGTCCGTCGTGACGATATGGTGATGTGCAAGAACATTCGCTGCCGCAAGCGCTTTGAAGTTGCCGGAGTGCAATCCGTCGCGTTCCTGAATTAGCAGCCCGCGAATTTCAAGCTGAGTGTCTCTTGAGATAAGTCGTCACAAGAAAATTGATGACCCTTGCTGAAGAGACCGGACGTCAAAAAGAGCGACGGCTTTAAAGTTTCCACTCCGGCGTCCGGCGCACCAGCCGTGACGCTTATCTAAAGGACCCAGAAATCTTTGGTACAACTTGAATTTCAAAAATGCTGGGCCACAACTTACCCGTCACAAACAGTCGCTTATGAATTGAATCGTAGGCGATCCCGTTCAGCACCGCGCCATCCTGGCGGCGGTAAACAGAACTAAGCAGGCCCGTGAGATCAATCCATCCCACCACTTTGCCGCTTTGCGGAGAGATGCGCGCAATCCGGTCAGTCTGCCAGACGTTGGCAAAGAGTTCGCCTTCCACAAACTCCAGCTCATTCAATTGATCAACGGGAGCAGCGCCGTCGCGCACCGTGAAGCGCCGTTTTTCTTTGAGCGTTGTGGCGTCAAGCACGCGGATCTCGGCTGTGCCATCGCTCATAAAAAGCTCATCACCCCTTGAAGTCAGCCCCCAGCCTTCACCGGAATAAGAAAACTGCCGCAGCAGTGTGAAGTCGCTCAGGTTATAGACAAAGCCGATGTGCGACTGCCACGTAAGCTGAAATACTTTGTCTTTCACAATGGCAATGCCTTCGCCAAAGTATTCGCCGGGCAGGTCCACGTGCTGCACCACTTCGCCGGTTTCCAGGCGGACCTTTCGTAGTGACGATCGTCCGTTCAGTCCCGTGCCTTCATAGAAGAAGCCGTCATGGTAAACCAGTCCCTGGGTAAAAGCGGCGGGATCGTGCGGATAGTCGCGAATGATTTTGAACGTGTATTCAGGCGGACGTCGCGGCCCAGACGCGTGGGACGGCTGGCCGCCAATAAATTGCGCTGGCATGGCGAACACCAAAGCTGTGGTCAACGATCTGCAAAGAATAAGGATCTGCAAAGAAAAGACCCGCGAATAAAAGACCCGCGACGAAACCGTCCGAGAATCCAAGCGTTGTGAATCAGAGTCCCCCAAATATAGTAGAGAGCTTGGTGAGTTTCAGCAGATCGCGCACACGCGGCTTCTGGTTTACCATTTCCAGTTCGCAATGTGCCCTGCCTGCTGCCAGGTAAACGCTTACCAGCGCGCCCAGGCCGGAACTATCAATGTACTCAACTTCTGCAAGATCAAGCACCAGGTGTTTGCTCACGGGGATAATGCCGCGGATTGTGCTCTGGAAATAATCGGCCGTCGCCGCCGTGATTTTGCCTGCTCCACGGACGGTAGTTGCGTCATCATTTTTTTCTATGGTGAATTCCAGTTCTCCGCTGGGGATTGAGCGTGCTGCCATCGGGGCCTCTCGTTCTTAAAAGTAGTCTTCTATTCGACGCAACCTCGGTTCCGTGCGAATCTCGAAAAGATATACCGGCACACGGAAAAGTCAAGCAGGAAAGGGTTTTTGCGCGCGCGGGACGGACGAATGAATCAACATCAATCAGTAAGTGATTCTTCAAGAGCGGTGAACTCTTCTCGATTCAACTCTGTATGGGAACTTTTAAGCTTCCTGGCATTTCTGAGTGAGAAGTGGGTGTACGTATTCGGCACAGCACAGCAACCGAACTTTGTCGCTTTATAAACCTGGTTCATCGCTTCTCCATGTTCGCCGGCTCTTCAAAGGTCCACTTCACGGCCTTTCCATCGAGCGTTTCCACTTTCACCGTTGACCGGTCGCCTTCGATGCCCTCTTCCCGGTCCGTTACAAGCAGTGACATTATTTGGAGGATATTCAAGGGTCCTGCTCCCGGTTGCGCGCACTCGTTTCGCGCTGATACCTTATTCTTTAGTCCTTTCATCCCTTCCTAAGGAACAACAGTGCCCAAAATTCAGCGTGCAATCCTTAGCGTTACTGATAAAACCGGGCTGGTGGAGTTTGCCCAGAAACTGGCCGCACTCAAGGTAGAACTGGTCTCAACCGGAGGCACGGCCAAGCTGCTGCGCGAAGCCGGCGTCACCGTGAAAGACATCTCCGATCTCACCGGCTTTCCTGAGATGATGGACGGCCGGGTCAAGACGCTGCACCCCAAAGTTCACGGCGGAATCCTGCATATCCGCGGCAATGCCAGCCACGTTGCCGCGGCCAAAGAGCACGGCATACAGCCGATTGACATGGTGGTGGTTAATCTTTACGCGTTTGAGAAAACGGCTTCCAAACCTGGCGTGCACTTTGACGAGGTGATCGAAAACATCGACATTGGCGGCCCGTCCATGGTGCGATCGGCGGCAAAGAATTTTCGCGATGTGGCGATTGTGACCTCGCCCTCCGACTACGCGGCCATCGCGCAGGAAATGGCCAGCTCCGGCGGAGAGCTTGGGCT
>JBAVUZ010000904.1:0-4258 GCA_049697035.1 Candidatus Angelobacter sp.
GGACCTTTCTGATGGCCGATTCGAGGGATTCCCTGCTCTCGTTATCGACGCCGTCCGTGATCACGAGCAGGACTTTCTTTTCCTTCTTTGCGCCTTTAGCCAGGTGATCGGCGGAAGCGATTACGGCGTCATAGAGCGCGGTGCCGCCGCGCGAATCAACCCGGTCCAGCGCTTCACGCAGTGGCGGCATCTTGTTGGTGAAATCCTGATCAAGATAAGGGTCGTCATTAAAATTCACGACGAACACTTCATCCTGCGGATTGCTGGCCTGGATCAAGTTAAGAACGGCCTTGGTAACAGCGGCGCGCTTGGTCCGCATGGAGCCGGAATTGTCCACCACGATTCCGATGGAAACGGGAATATCTTGCCGCTTGAAAAACGTTATCTTCTGCGGTTGATTGTCCTCATAAACCGCGAAATTAGTTTCGGCCAGGTTCGTCACAAGATGCCGCCTTGCGTCAAGTACCACAGCGGAAAGCGTAACTTCATTCACTTGTGAGCGGAAAGTATATCTGTCGCCATTCTTGGTTACGGCACCAACCTCGCTACCCGGTATCTGGCCTGTCTGTTGCCATGGCTGCGCATTGGTGGGCGTAGGCGTCGGTTTGGCAGCAGTAGCCGCTGGCTTGGGTACCCAAACTGGAAGTGCCGGGTCAGAAGGATCGATATCCGGAGGGAGGGGCGTGGCTTGCACCCGCTGCTGGTTTTGCTGCGGTGTGACGGTTTGGCCTTGCGTCCCCCAGAAAGAGGTGGCGCCCAGTAGCACCAAGAAAAATGTTCCAAAAAGCTTTTTATTGCGAAGGCGCATAGTATCCCGTTCTGGCATAGACATTTAGATGCGGCAACCCCTTGGGTGGATTAAGCTTCACTTTGATCTTCCGCCAGTGACCATCCTTAACCTTGTTGTTTGGACGGTATCCGAGTACATATTGGTTGCGCAGCTCTATTCCAATTTTTGTAGCTACATCGGCCAGTTCATTGGGATTATTGATGGTGAACAAGCGTCCGCCAGTAACACTGGAAATTTCGCTCAGCAGCGCCGGGCCGGCAACTTCTTCCGGCTGTGACGGGGCCACGCTGAAGATGCCGATGGAATAAATCTGCACGTCGGCCTCTTTTACCAGGGCCTTGATCTCGTTTTCAGTGTAACGGCTGTGGTTGTCGCCGCCATCGGAAATGATCAGCAGGGCCTTCTTGCTGTTTCGTGCATCTTTCATTTTGCTCACGCCCATGTAAATGGCGTCAAGCAAGGCCGTACTGCCCTGCGGAACCGTATAAACCAGCTTGCCCTGAATGTCTTCAACTGATTTGGTGAAATCCGCGCGCAGTTCCGGCCGATCGTTGAACGTGATCATGAAAAACTCGTCCTGCGGGTTCGCCGTCTTGAAAAATTCGATGACGGCTTCGCGGGCTTTCATGATCTTGTCATTCATGCTGCCGCTCATATCAAAGATCACGCCCAGGGAAATTGGAGCATCTTCGCTGGAGAAATGCCGCACCTGCTGGACTTCACTGCCTTCAAGGACTGAGAAATTCTCTTTATCCAGGCCGGTTACAATACGGTTCCAATCGTCGGTCACCGTTACGTTAACCAAAACCAAGTTTACGTCCACGGCTATGCCCGGCTTGGCATGGTTCTTCAGCGCAGGGTCCGCGTTTCCGACATCTTCTTTGGAATCAACAGTTTTTGCGGGAGCAGGAGGCTTGGGCTCAATGTGAACGTTCACGTCCTGAGCCCTTGCCGCAATTGCGAAAGCGAGCAAGCAGGCCAATGTCAACGCGCAACGAATCAGCGGCGCAACAGACGCCTTTAATGAGTGCCCGGGGGAACGGTTTGCACCATACCCGCGGCGTTCGAAGCGGGCCATGTTAGAACCTCGTTTTGTCACGATGTTATCACAGCCACGCCCCGACATGGCACAGGAACTTGGACATTGCACCGTTGCCTTTGGCCTTTGCGAGCTGCTCTTTATCTTAGATGTTTGAGAGCTGGAAACAGGTTATCCGTCTCGCTTGGTAGAATGCAATAGACCAACTGAAAATGGCTGAAATCATTCCATTCAAAGCGCTTCGCTACGATCCTGACCAGGTAAAGCTGGAAGACGTGCTGACCCAACCCTATGACAAGATTACCCCAGAAATGCAGTCCAAGTACTACGAGAAGAACACGCACAATCTGGTAAGGATCATTTTAGGAAAGGCGGGCGAAACCGACACCGATACATTCAACGTATATACAAGGGCGGCGGAATATCTTCACGACTGGCGCTCAGGCGGTATCCTGAAGCAGGATCCTCAACCCGGTATTTACGCTTATTCTCAAACGTTCACTGTCCCGGGCACACGCGATCTGCAGGAGCGCCGTGGGCTGATTGCGCTGGGCCGCCTGCATGACTATGTCGAGGGAGTCGTGCATCGCCACGAGCAAACCCTTTCCAAGCCGCGCGCAGACCGCCTGAACCTGTTACGCGCCACCCGCGCTCATTTTGGCCAGATCTTCGTGCTTTACAGCGACCCCAGCAATGAGATTGAGAGCCTGCTCAAATCTCGTATGGATGAAGATCCTGACATCTCGCTGCTGGATGAATACGAGACCCTGCATCGGGTCTGGCGAATTCATGATCCGGCGCTCATTCACGGAGTGCAGCAGAAAATGCGAGACAAGAAGCTGCTGATTGCTGATGGCCATCACCGGTATGAAACAGCGCTGGCCTATCGAAACGAACGCCGCGCAGCGATCGGTGGCTCCGATCCTAACGCGCCGCATGAATTCGTAATGATGACGCTCATCCCCATGGAGAGCCGCGGCCTGGTGATTCTTCCCACGCACCGCATTGTCCATGGCCTGCTGGATTTCGATCGCGAGCGCATGCTGGAAGCGGCAGCAGAGTTTTTTGATATCGACCGAATCGACCTGCGCACAGAAAGCCGCAGCGCCACCACACTACTGGGACAAGCCGGAGAAAACGGAACAGCGTTCGTTGCCGTAACGCGGCAAGGGCCATACTTGATGCGGGCAAAGCAGGAGGCTATTCAGCATGCGCTGCGCGACCTTCCTGCAATGCAGCGGAAGCTTGATGTGGTGCAATTACACCGCGTGTTGCTGGAGCGCGTGCTGGGAATTTCCGAAGAAGCTATCCGGAACCAGGAAAATGTGCGTTATGAGCGAGACGCCTTTGAAGCAATCTCCTGGGTTCGCCAGGGCGCGAACGTTGCGTTCCTGATGAATCCGGCCAAAATCGAGCAGGTGCGCGATATCGCTTTTGGCGGCGAGGTGTTGCCGCAAAAATCGACTGACTTCTATCCCAAGCTGCTGAGTGGTCTGGCAATTTATGCGCTGGAGTAAAACAGGAGCAGGGCTGGCGGTTGTGGCTTTGTGCTGCGCGCTTGGGGTTTCCGCCGCGGCTCCTGAGCAACAACTCACCGTTTACACAGCACAAACCAGCTATTCCCTTCCGGTGGTCGATCATGGCGGTAAACCATATATTTTTGTCACAGACTTGCTGTTGCCTTTGGGCGCTTCCCAGCCGACCTCAAAAGAAAAAGACTGGCGGATCAATGTTAACAAGACGGATCTACGGCTGACCGCGGGAAAAAATAAAGGCACCATCAACAAACAGGCAGTTGATCTGGGCGGCAAAGTGCTTTTGGAAAATGGCCGTTTCATGGTGCCAATGGACGCCGTCCTGCCCTTGTTGGGCCGGCTGCTGAATACCACGGTCGACTTCCATCAGCCTGCAAGGCGCGTTTTTGTTGGCAATACGTTTACACGATTCACGGTTGCTTTTAAAAATGGGGATCAGCCGGCGTTGATACTGAATTTCAGCCAGCCGGTTAGGGCAAGCAGAAGCCATCAAGAAAAGCGTGGAGTTCTTACTCACACTGATACAACTACTTTGACCTTTACCAAAGACCCGGTGGTTTCCGAGCTGAAAACACAACAATATGGGGATGGGGCGATTCAATCACTGTCTTTTTCTGAAGAAGATGGAACGGCTTTGGTTACCGTGACTGGGAACAAGCCTTTGCAGCTGGTTCAAAGTGATGATGGCAGGACCATCACCTTGCAGCCGCAAGCTCCTGATGTTTCCGCCGCCCCAATCCCGATTCAGCCTGGCGGGCCTTCAGCGGAAGGCCAGAAGCGTACACCCGAGTTCTTTGTGATGATCGATCCCAGCCACGGCGGCAATGACAAAGGAGCAACTTTTGGCGGGAAGTTGGTAGAAAAAGACATCACGTTGCGTCTGGCGCGCGAGGT
>JBAVUZ010000905.1:0-11591 GCA_049697035.1 Candidatus Angelobacter sp.
TTCGCAACTTTTTCAAATGGTCCGGGCGTGTCCATGGACGCGAACGTAAGAGCGCGCGCAAAAGGCGGCGTTTCCTGAACAATCGGCAACACTTCTGATGGCAGCTTTACTATGTGATGCTGCGACAAGAAATCTTTCAGCCCGCCCAAGGTATCGCGGAAGGTTTGCAGGAGCTTGTCCGGCGCGGGATGATCTTTTTCCAGTTCCGCCAGTATCTCCCTCGGCGTTTTGTTGGAATCGAGTTTGGCCGCCGTTTCTTTGAATGCCTGCTGGTTCAAACGCAGATTGGCCATGCCGATTTCAAGCAATCGAGCCAGCGGGATATCGACGTCTTCGTCATACAACAGCTTCTTGCTGTAATTATCCGCGCCAATGCGGAAATCACCATGCGCCTGGGGTTTCAGATCTTTCTCCATCCATTGGCCATAGCTCTTCAGCTCCTCCATTACCTTCTGGTTGGCAGCCTGGAATTCCGCCAGCAGCGCCTGATCTTTCACATCCTTAAACGCTTCAGGAACATCTTTCTGGAAAAAACTGATCAGGCCTGGAATTTGCTCCAGCGCCACGTCCACATAAATAGGCGGAGGATTCTTCAGGTTCTGTCGTGCCGCCTGAAATACGGCGGGAACCTGCTTTTCCCGCGCGATGACAGACTTCAGTCGCTCTGCTGGTGGCGCAAACGTGCGCGCCATGATCACAAAGATGGAGTTGGTAACGCCGGAAGAATATAAGTCCGGATTCTTCTCCCACTGGCGGATACTTTCCAGCGAGAGCAGACGCGCGTTGACGTCATTCAGCACCAGCGTGTGGTCCACCCGCGTCGCGGCTGACAGCTGCAGCGGATCGATCTTGGCGATCACCTTTTGGAAGTTCTTCAGCGTCGTGATCTGCTGGTCTAGCGACGCTTTGGAATAATCTTCCAACTGCGTGTCGTACTGATGAAATCCCGCCGCCGTTCCCGACGAGGGATTGAACTTGAAGTAGTACTTATCAAAATATTGGTCCGCCAGCGACGTAAAAACTTTGTCATTATTGGCGCTGTCAGAAGCTGTCATGGCATGATGCTGGGCCTGGACGGCTAAGCCCGCCAACAGCACGGCAAAAAACGGGATCAATTTCACGAGGGGTTCTCCTGCAATCTCAGAATACTTAGACTTGTTGCAACTCGGGCTGTGAGCGCAAAGCTTTTGGATGCGAGCATCGGATCGTCTGGCTTTTGCCGCGTGGGGCTATTTCTGCTTGTAAACCGTGCCGCCCTTCATCACCATTACCGGATCTTGCAGCAGAGTTATGTCTTTGAGTGGATCACCGTTTACAGCAATAATGTCAGCAAAGTTTCCATTCTCAATGGAGCCGATCTTGGACCATCCCAGCAGATCGGCGGCGTTCACGGTACCAGTCTGGATGGCCTGAAGCGGCGTCATCCCAATTTGTACATACACAGCAAACTCATGCGCGTTCAATCCGTGAGGATAGACGGCGGCGTCTGTGCCGAATGCAATCTTTACACCAGCATTAAATGCCTTTTTGATGTTCTGCCGGCTGACGGCTGTTACTTCTTTCATTTTGGTCGCATACATTGCAGGCAAGCCGATTCTGGCCGCGTTTTCGCGCATCCAATCCGCAAGATACAACGTTGGCACAAGATATGTGCCGTTCTTCTTCATCAGCGCAATTCCGGCGTCGTCAATGTAAGAGCCGTGTTCAATGGAATCCACGCCAGCTTCAGTAGCCCAGGCAATGCCCTGCGCGCCGTGCGCGTGCGCTGCAACTTTGCGGCCAAGCCGATGCGCGTCGGCAACAATGGCTTTCATTTCTTCCAGCGTGTATTGTGACGCGCGTGGATCGTCGCCCTTGGAAAGCACTCCGCCAGTGGCGCAAACTTTGATCACGTCAGCGCCATATTTAATGATCTCGCGGACTTTGTGCTGCACGCCTTCTATGCCATCCGCGGCGCCATCGGACTTAGCGTGCCATTCATACGGCAACAGGTTCTGGTCGCAGTGGCCGCCGGTAATTGAAAGCGCCGGACCGCTGGCCATAATACGCGGGCCCGGTATCATGCCTTCATTGATGGCATCACGCAGCGCGATATCGGTATAGCCGCTGGCTCCCACGTTGCGAACGGTAGTGAAACCAGCTTCCAAGGTGATCCGCGCATTCTTGGCGCCGATAAGCGCTTCTTTGGGAATGGAAACGCCCAGCTCCTGGTAGCCAAAATTGGGATCAAAAGTCAGATGCGTATGGGCGTCAATCAACCCGGGCAAAAGCGTGGCGTTGGGCAGGTTGATTACAGGCGCGCCTGCCTGGTTGTCGGACTGAGATCCACCCGAAACGCTGGTGATCTTGTCACCATCAACCACAACGGTTACGTTATCGAGCATCTTGCCGGCCTTCACGTCCAGCATGTGACCGGCATGAATCACCACATGCTGCGGCTGTGCTGGCTGAGTGGGTTGTTGAGCAAAAGAGATGCAGGAGAGGACGAGGGCAAAGAGGAAGAGTTTCAGAGTTTTCATAAAGACGGGCGGATTATAACAGGAGTGAAGACATCGGTTGCGACGAGACCGCAGGCTTCATTCGACTTAAACCCCTTTCGCCGAGCACACAAAAGCGTATTCACAACGCTCGCGTCAGAGTAGCGACATCAAATATAGGCCATAGCCAAATGGATGATTTGACACCTAACTCACCGCAAAACCAGCTGCCAGTTGTGGCGGCACTCCCAACTTGATGAATGATATTCGGCCTTTTGGGGTTACTCTTAGCGCTCGCGATTCCCGGCAACGACCAAGCCACCCTTCCTCCAGAAAATGTTGCAACAAGGCCGCGCCTAGTGCTCCGCCTACATGAGGCCGGCGCTCGGTCCAATCCAGGCAACGCCGTGCGAGATGCCGCTTGCTACGCCGAAGCCCTTCAACTTCCAAACCAAGTTCCCTCAGCCAGTCTGTTCCTCTGGCTGTCAGGCGATAGTTGCGGTCACCCTCGGCGACGATCACGTGCTGCTTTTGCATGGCTTCGGTCAATGCCACGCCCGCGCGTCCGGCCAGGTGATCGTAGCAACTCCGAGCCATTAGCATGGATTGGTCAGCCTTTGATCGAATATATTCCGCCGCCGGGCGACTGGTTGAAATTGCTCCCAGAGCCTCCAGCGCATTCGCCACCCGCTGTCCTGCCAGCTTGTAGTAGCGGCATCGTCCTTCACGTTGCATGGTAATCAGGCCGCCCTGGCTCAGCTTGGCCAAGTGCGCACTGGCGCTCTGCGGGGAAACAGAAGCTGCTCGCGCCAGCTCTCCTGCCGGCAGAGATCGCCCTTCCAACAGCGCCAGCAGCATTGCCGTTCTTCCCGGATCGGCCAGCAGATATCCCAGGCTTGAAATTGCATGTTTTTCTTTCATGGTTGCACCATGAATCATTCTAGCCGTTAACCTTCATGCAATATTTCATCGCATGGTGAAATGTCACAAGCTCAATTTATTGATTATCATTTCATCAGCGCATGAAGCATACCCCGTCACCTACCCGCCATACTGCAAATTATGGATAAACAGAATAAGCAACTGCGCGGTCCGCTTTTGTGGCTGCTTTGCGCTACCAGTTTTGGCTTTGTCGTGGTGCAGCTTGATGTCACGATTGTGAACGTCGCGCTGCCCCAGATTGGCTCGCATCTTCATGCCGGTGTGGCCGGGCTGCAATGGGTTGTCGATGCCTATACTCTCAGCTTTGCTGCGCTGTTAATCTCAGCCGGAGTCATTGGTGATCGCTTTGGCTCGCGCCGTGTCTATCTTGCCGGCTTTGCCATCTTTACCGTTGCTTCCATCTTCTGTGGCCTGGCTCCGAGCATTGGCGTTCTAATCGCCGCTCGCGCTCTACAGGGCGCGGGCGCTGCACTCCTGGTTCCCAGCTCGCTGGCGATTCTTACGCATTCATCCACTGAGAATCCCGCTCTTCGTGCGCGCATGGTCGGCCTTTGGACCGCCGCCGGAGGCGTTTCCATTGCTGCCGGTCCGGTTGCAGGCGGATTGTTGCTGGCGTCGTTTGGATGGCGCAGCATTTTCCTGGTCAACATCCTTCTCTGCTGTGCCGCCATCTTGCTGGTACTTCGCTTTATACCCCGCGATTCACAAACCGCGGACTCTCAACATCTCGATCCTGTCGGTCAGGTCCTCGCCATTGTGGCTCTCACATGCCTTGTCGGCGCAGTCATTGAATGTGGACGGATTGGTCCCACACATGCCATCGTAATCGCCGCAGCACTGCTTGGCGTTGTTGCCATGGCGGCATTTTTGTATGTTGAAAGTCGGGCAGGATCGCCCATGCTTCCGTTGCAATTCTTTCGTCTTCGGGGATTCAGTGCGGCTGTTGCCTTCGGGATCATCGTCAATCTGACGTATTACGGCGCAATCTTCGTAATCAGTCTTTATCTCCAGCAGTCCCGCGGATACTCAGCTCTCCGCACCGGCATCGCCTTCCTTCCGCTGACCGCAACTTTCATCATTTCCAATATTCTCTGTGGATGGCTCACCGCCAGGACAGGCCCGCGCACTCCCATGATTCTGGGCGCGATTGTCGGCACAGCCGGCTATGCACTGCTCTTTCGCCTGAATGGCGATACTTCATTGCCCATGATGCTGCCGGCATTCGTTCTTATTCCGGGTGGCATGGGTCTAGCCGTGCCAACCATGACCACGGCGATTCTTTCCAGCGTTCCGCGCGAGCGCTCCGGAACCGCTTCTGCTGTTCTAAACACTGCGCGCCAAGCCGGAGGAGCCGTGGGCGTAGCTATCTTCGGCGCTCTGCTGGGCCACGCCCGAGAGAAAATCATTCCCGGCCTGCACACTTCTGCCCTGATCTCCACGGGCTTGCTCATCACCGCCGCCGCGCTGGCATGGCTCGGGATGGGGAAGCGGAAGAAGCCGCTCGCGGAATTCCAGTTGGCACAATAGTATTTTGGTTGGCCTCATTTCTTGACAGAGTTGATACTATTCTGCACAGACTTGTAAAGATGACCACTGAGCCTGAACAGCCCGAGAAGTTAAATACCGACGAATGGATGTCCAAGGGCGACGCCGCCCGTGCCCGGGGTGTCTCCCGGCAAGCCATTTGGGAACTGGTAAATCGTGGACGCCTGACCACCTACCGGTTCAAAGGCAGGGTTTATGTCTCGCGAGCAGAAGTACTAGGCTTCGCGCCTCGGCCAAGAGGGCTGAAGGAATCGGGCTACATCAGGGTAAAAACGGTTCGCCCAAAAAAGAAAAAGCTTGATCCTGCCAAGTGGATTTACATCGTTGAGGCCGCGCGGGAAACGGGCCTGCCTCGGCTGGCGATTGTCGATCTGGTGAGGAGAGGCCGCATAAGAAAGATCGTGAGTGCGGGCAAGACATTTGTTTCTCGGGCCGGAATTGAAGAGTTTTTGAAACGTACTCCGGAAGTGAAAAACAGAGCCGCGGACAAGAAATAATTCCGTCGCACCAGGTTAATTTAGCTCAAGGTTAGGTCGGTTTGTATTCAAAAGAAAAAGCTCCCAAAGCACGGGAGCTTTTCATCTATTCGCGCTTCGACTTACTGCAACAGCGTTCCGTTTGTATCTTCTTCAGCTTTCTCTTGCAGCACCACCGCTGATGCCACTCGGTCGCCTTCTTCAAGATGCAGCAGGCGCACGCCCTGCGTGGAGCGTCCGGCTTCGCGGATCGTCTTGGTGTCAATGCGGATGATCTTGCCGAACTGGCTGATCAGCATGGCCTCAGATGATTCGTCCACCAGCATGATTCCCACCACGTTTCCGTTCTTCGACGTGGTCTTTACGTTGATCACGCCTTTGCCGCCGCGCGACTGCAAGCGGTATTCTTCCACCGGCGTGCGTTTGCCATAGCCTTGCTCGGTCACGCTCAGGATCAGGCTGGGCAGCGTCTCTTCCGTGGCTTTGCCGTCTTTATCTTTGCCGTTCGTTTTCTTGGCGTCTTTCGGCGTCACGGCCATGCCGACGATGTAGTCATTCTTGTCCAGGTCCATGCCGCGGACGCCATACGCTGGCCGCCCCATCGAGCGCACATCTTCTTCGCCAAAGCGGATCGCCTGGCCCTCATGCGACGCCAGGAAGACGATCTGATTGCCGTCGGTAAGGCGCACCGCCACCAATTCATCGTCTTTATCGATGCCGATCGCGATGATTCCGCGCGACATCACATTGGAGAAGTCTTTGACCGGCGTCTTCTTCACCGTACCCTTGCGCGTGGTAAAGAAGATGTAGCGGTTTTCTTCTTCCAGATTGCGAACTTCCAACAGCGTCCGCACGGTTTCGCCCGGTTGCAGCGCCACCAGATTGCCGATGTGCTTGCCCTTGCCCGCCGCGCCAACGTCCGGCACTTCATACACCTTGAGCCAATAAACGCGGCCAGTGTTGGTAAATACCAGCAGATAGGAATGCGTCGATGCGCTGAAGAGATATTCGACAAAATCTTCCTCGCGCGTCTTCATGCCGGTGCGTCCCGTACCGCCGCGCCGCTGCTGCCGGTAAGTCGATTGCGGCGTGCGCTTCAAGTATCCGCTGTGGGAAACCGTCACAATCACCTGCTCATCGGCAATCAGGTCTTCCAGCGTGATTTCTGTGGATTCGTCGGTGATCTCAGTGCGGCGCTTGTCGCCGAACTGCTCTTTCACTTCTTCCAACTCTTTCACGATTACGCCACGCAGCTTCTTGTCAGAAGCCAGAATTGATTCCAACTCGGCAATTTTTCCGCGAATCTCTTCCAGTTCTTTCAGGATTTCTTCCGTCGAAAGCCGCGTCAGGCGATAGAGCTGCAATTCCAGGATGGCATCGGCCTGTCGTGGTGAAAGCTTCCCTTCCGCTCCGCCAACTTTGGCCTGAATCGCCTTGTCCACGATCTTGAACTTTGCCGCCAGCAAATTCTCTTTGGCTTCAGCGCGTGAGCCCGATCCGCGAATGATCTTGATGACCGCGTCCATATTGTCGAGCGCGATTTTGTAGCCTTCTAAAATGTGTTCGCGCTCGCGGGCTTTTTCCAGCAGGTAAACCGTGCGCCGCCGCACCACGTCCACGCGGTGGTCAATGAAGTGCTGGATCGCCTGCACAAGCCCCATCTCTTTGGGCTGGCCATTCACCACGGCCAGGAAAATCATGCTGAAGCTTTCCTGCATCTGCGTGTGCTTGAAAAGCTGGTTCAGGATGATCTGCGCTTCTGCCCCGCGCTTCAGCTCAACAACGATGCGCATTCCGTCGCGGCCGGATTCATCGCGCACGTCAGAAATATCGTCTATGACCTTGTCATTCACCAGCTGCGCTATTCGTTCCACGATCTTCGCTTTGTTCACCTGGTAGGGAATTTCGCGCACGATGATTGCCTTGCGTCCCTGATTCAGGTCTTCAATGGCGGCCTTGGCGCGCATTACAAACTTGCCACGACCATGCGTATAGGCGGCTTCAATTCCACTGCGGCCATAAATGTAAGCGCCAGTCGGGAAGTCCGGGCCTTTTACGATTTTCAGGATCTCTGGGAGCTTGGTTGCCGGATTGTTCACCAGCAGAATCGCGGCTTCCACGACTTCCGTGAGGTTGTGGGGAGGAATGTTGGTCGCCATGCCTACGGCGATTCCATTCGAGCCATTCACCAGCAAGTTCGGAATCCGTGTTGGAAGGACTGTAGGCTCAACTGTTGACTCGTCATAGTTCGGAACGAAGTCGACTGTCTCCTTGTCGATATCTTCCATCAACGAGCCGGCAATGCGCTGCAAGCGGCACTCGGTGTATCGCATCGCCGCGGGGGGATCGTTATCTACCGACCCAAAATTTCCCTGTCCATCAATCAACGGATAGCGCAGAGAAAAATCCTGCGCCATGCGCACCAGCGTGTCATAAATCGCTGAGTCACCGTGCGGATGGTACAGACCCATGGCTTGTCCTACCACCTTGGCGCATTTGGTGTACTTCTTGTTGTACTGCAGGCCCATCTCCTGCATGGTGTAGAGAACGCGCCGGTGCACCGGCTTGAGTCCGTCGCGCACGTCAGGCAGCGCGCGCCCAATAATCACTGACATTGAGTAGTCGAGATACGAGCGCCGCATCTCCTCTTCAATGTTGATCGGCTGTATGTTTCCCCCTTGGCCGGTGGGGCCGTCGCCACCCGGAGGAGGCGTCAGGGGGAGTTGCGGATTCTGTTCATCTGCCATGTTTTTCTCTCATTCAGGATGGGCGAATTCTATGCACGCGGCAACAATTCCGGCACACCCCGCGACCACGCCGAAATGTGCGCTAAATAGCTGCATTTACAGGAAGTTATGTGTTAGAGGAATACAGAAAATTATAACACAGCGAGGCCGGTTTTTGCATGCGCACAAACGCGCGATATGGCTCATTGAAGAGCCAATGAAAAGCTGTGATGACGGAGGTATTTTCTCAAATTACCTAAATTATCAAATTCCCAATTACCAGCTCAATTCAATTTCATCACCACGCCGCGATCATCATTTGCCTTAAGCGTAGCCGCAGAATCAATTTCATCCATCTGGATCTTTTTGAGCACCTTGCTGGAAAAGTCAAACAGCGTTCCGCCCATAATGGCATAGTTTTTAGTCTCAAGCTGGTGGCCATCTTTAAAGATGAAAACAGTTGCGGGTGTTTTATCTTCTACCGCCGGTACTGGCACTTGAATTTCGTCTTCGCTGGGCTGGGATTGCCGATCCGACCGTCTTTCTTCCTGCGGCTGCTGACGGCGACGCTCGCGAGAATCTGTATAGTGTTCACCGTAACGGCTGTCGGCTTCGCGATTCATAGCATCGCGGGCGCCTTGCAGGTAGGCAGCACGCAATTCATCGTCACTGCGCTCATTGGAAGCCTGCTGCTGTGCCGGCGCTGGATCGGTCGCGTTCTCTGGGACGTATGGATCGGCGGCGGAGGGATAGCTTTCCTCGCTGTAATAGGGATAGAAAACCGGTATCGGCAAAAATACCTGGCGGCGCGACCGTGGATTTCCAAACTTACGAAGCGGACCATGGATGCGGATTGATCGTTGAGGATGAACGCCGAAAGGTATCTGCGTGGGTGAAACCACGCTGGCGGGCACTCCATGCTGGCGGCCATCCGCGGTGGGAGATACTACGGACGCCGGCGCTCCATGGCTGAAAGTCTGCGCTTGAGATACTTGCAGGGCGAAGGCCAAAAAAGGAACGATCAAGACTCGTTGAGACATAAGGCACCTGCTTGGAGTACCAACCTGAAGCTACTTCAATCATAAACCCAGGGGACCAGCATTTATACTGGATTTCGCACCCAGGTAATGAGCGCCATCACGGTCAGAACGGCGCGAAAGACAAAACATGCGGCCAAAATCGAGGCGATTGGCCGCCGGAAGCGGGTTTCCAGAAAGTCCGCAGCCAGACCGCCAACAAATATAAACACAAAACTTAACCCTAAAGTTGCGTCCCAGACGCGGATGGCAGGCACCAGGCTAAACAGCAGCACCGCGGCCAGACCGGTCAGCAAAGGGGCGGTATTGCCAAAATAGCGCGTTCTGGCCCAGCTTCCGTAGGCTGTGAGCGCCGCAATGAATAGAAAAACCAGCACATAGCCGTCCGTATGCCCAGACAACGCGAAGGCCAGATTACTTAAAGCTTCCAGCGTGGGCTTCTGCGCCAGAAGCGGCTTGATGCCTAATCCAAGGCTGCCGGTGAGCCAATAAATTACTGCCCACACCGCACAGCCGATCCCCGACGCACTAGCCAGAACTATGAACGCCCTTTGCCGGCAACCTGGCGCAAGGTACATCATGTAACCAAAAGCCAACAGAACCAGAGTGATGGACCACCACGCAGTCGCCAGCGCAAAGCCAATGGATAGCCCCAGGATGATGATGCGGGGCACCCATTTTTTCGGCGGAGCGTAAAGCGTGTGTGCCACGCCAATCGCCGTATAAATCAGCCCCAGGCTGCTCCACGCCAGAATGATTTCCGGACCAATATTGCTGCTGACGGTAATCATTGCCGGCGAAGTGCAATAAAGCGCCAGCGCAACGTATCCGCCGTCGTCGTCAAACAGACGGCGCGCCACCCACCAGAGCGCTGCCCCCAGCCAAACACCAAACACAATGAATGGCAGCCGCAGCATCCACGGACGCGGAACGGCTAGCGCGGCGCTTATTGAGGGATTTGCGATTTTTCTGGCTAGTGTAATGAGCCGCACCGGCAAAGCGGCCACCCATCCGGTAAATGGAGAGGGGTTGACGGCTTTTTCGCTTTTGCCTATCAGTCCGGCGGCGATGTAGCGGTATTCCAGGTCAGAAAGCTTGCGACTGTTTGCCACCCAAAGGCATTGCACCACAAACGCCAGCAGCATGAGCCCGGCAAATACCTGCGGCCTGCCAACCCTGAATTCTCTGATCACCTGGATCATGAATTCACAGTTGTATCATGCTCAGAGTGGTTAGCGGTTTGTCTGCCAAAAAATGAGCAGCGGTTGCTTTCTTAGTCTCTGATACATTCGTTGTGATTTTTTGCGGGGAGCGCCATGGAAACAGAAACCAACGGGAACTCGTCTACTCGCATCCTGAAACAAATTTTTTATAACGACCGCGGCCTACGCGCTGGTTGGCGGCTGCTGATCTATGTTGGGATGATTCTTGCCCTCGGCTTAGGAGCGCGACTAATTACGAGACGTGCGGCTTCGGGCACAAGAGTTGCGCCGTCATCTGAGTTTGCTCACGCAATCCTGCAAGCAATCGCCGAACTCATTCTGTTTGTGGTGTTGTTATTTTTCGCGTGGATCATGAGCAGAATCGAACGCAGGAACGTCGGCGTTTATGGCCTGCCATTGCAACGGTCAGCCCTTTCCGGGTTTATTCGAGGATATTTCCTCTGGGGATTCCTGCCTCTCGCCATTCTGCTGTTGGTTCTGTGGATACTGCATGGTTTTTACTTTGGCGATGTGAGTCCTCTAAATTCCCAGATACTCGGCTGGGGCGTCGTCTGGTTTTTTTTCTTTTTGCTGGTGGGGCTTTTTGAAGAGTACTCACTTCGCGGCTATCTGCTTTACACTCTCGCGGATGGCATTGGCTTCTGGCCTGCCGCCATTATCCAGGCGATATTGTTCGCCCGAGCGCACATGGGCAATGGCGGTGAAACAAGAATTGGAATTATCGCTACGGGGGTCTTTGCCATCTTTGCAGCGGCCACGCTTTGGCGTACCGGAAATCTATGGCTTGCCGTGGGCGCTCACGCTGGCTGGGATTGGGGACAGTCATTTTTCTTTGGCGTGAATGACAGTGGTGTTCAGATGCCCGGCCACCTTTTCAATCCCCGCCAGACTCAGGGGCCTGACTGGCTCACCGGCGGCAGCGTGGGACCTGAAGGTAGTGTAGTGACGCTGATCCTGTGGGTGCTTATGGCGGTTCTCTTTCTTTGGCTTTACCGCAAGCGGCATGAGCCGGCACTGGTGATAACAATGGAGAGATGATCTAGTTCTCTGACCGCGTGATTATTGGATCGTAACGGAATTTCTTTCTTGCCTTGGCGCGGTCAAACTTCCATTGAATGCGAGTGCCCTGATGATTCACCTGTTGATTCCAAGCCAGTACCTCTGC
>JBAVUZ010000906.1:0-4767 GCA_049697035.1 Candidatus Angelobacter sp.
GCGTCAACGGCTGCTCCTTCCGCGACGTTAATTTTTTTTACCTTGCCGGTCTTAGGGGCCTTCAACTCATTCTGCATCTTCATGGCCTCAATCACCAGGACGCTTTGCCCCACTTCCACCGGCGTCCCAACACCCGCGAGCACCCGCACAACTTTGCCCGGCATGGGCGCTTTGATCTTCATTACGCCCTGCTCGCTGGCGCCGGCCCGGTTCCGAGATCGAAACGACCGTGGATCTCGCACTGAAGCGGTGAAGCGCTCGTGTCCCACAACAATATTCGTCTCAGTACCTATGATTTCCTGCTTTATCTCATACGACTTGCCGCCGAGCAGGAGAGAAAGAACCCCGTTCTGGCCATAAACCACGTCTACCGGCAGTTCGCGGCCATTCAGCAAGCACTTCCAGCGGTCGTCGGCGAGAGTGAGCTCAACGCGATAGACTTTCTCCGCAAGCGTGACCTCATAAATCATTCGCCGCCCACTCCTTCACTGCGCGCTGTACGCTTCCATATGGATGCGTCAGATCGTTTTTCCGCGCCCGGCTTGGATGCGCCATTCTGACCGTTCTTCAAAGGGGCCGTGGCGGCAAACAGAGCAGCGGAAACGGCCGCAATCTCAGCCATTCCATTTTTGGCGCCGGATGAAGTGGCGCCGGTGGCCAGCAGGCGGTCAAGAAAGCCGGTATCGATGCGCGCATTAACGAAGTCTGGATGCTCCAGAATGCGCCGGAACAGCGGCAGATTGGTCTTAATGCCGCCAATAAAGTATTCGTCCAGGGCGCGCCTCATGCGGGCGATAGCGGTTAGCCTATCCGGAGCGTAGGCAATCAGCTTGGACAACATGGGATCGTAATCCAGCGGCACCGTCCAGCCCTCATAGACGCCGCTATCTTCACGCACGCCAGGGCCGGAGGGGCGCAAAAGCTTTGTGATTTTTCCCGGGGAAGGGAAGAAATTATTGTCGGGGTCCTCAGCGTAAATCCTGCATTCAATGGCGTGGCCGCGAAGTTGAACATCTTCCTGCCTGAAGGGCAGCTTTTCTCCGCTGGCGATCCGCAGTTGCAGATGTACAAGATCCAACCCGGTGACCAGTTCCGTGACGGGATGCTCCACCTGGAGCCGGGTGTTCATTTCCAGGAAATAAAAGTTGCGTTTGCCATCAACCAAAAACTCCACCGTTCCAGCGTTGGCGTATCCTGCCGACTTTGCAGCCTGTACAGCCACCGCGCCCATGCGCCGCCGCATTTCTTCATCCACAATGGCCGAGGGCGCTTCTTCAATCACCTTCTGATGACGCCGTTGCACGGAGCACTCACGCTCACCCAGATAAACCACATTGCCATGTTCGTCCGCAAGCACCTGGATCTCAATATGGCGCGGGTTCTCAATGAATTTTTCGATATAGATTTCGCCATCATTGAAGGACCGCAGCGCTTCGCTTTGGGCCGTTTCAAAACTGGATTTGAGATCGGCGGGTTTGTTTACAAGGCGCATTCCCTTGCCCCCGCCGCCAGCGGCCGCCTTGATCATCACGGGGTATCCGATCTGCGTCGCCATAGTCTCCGCCTCTGCAATGCTCAAGCCGCGCGCAGACCCGGGAACCATGGGCACGCCCGCGGCCTGCATGGCTGTACGCGCGCGCGTTTTGGAGCCCATTAACTCCATCGCGGAGGGCGGCGGACCAATGAATTTGATGCCTGCTTGAGCGCATGCACGCGCAAACTGGGCATTTTCAGATAGGAATCCGTAGCCGGGATGAATAGCTTCAGCCCCGCATTTTTGGGCAACTTCAAGAATTCTGGGGATGTTGAGATACGATTCGCGGGCAGGCGCAGGCCCAAGCAAATAAGCTTCATCCGCCGTGGATACGTGAAGAGATCCACGATCAACGTCAGAATAAAGAGCCACAGACGTGATGCCCATTTCGCGGCAGGCGCGCATTACGCGAACGGCGATTTCGCCGCGATTAGCAATGAGGACCTTTTTGAACATAGCGGAAACCCTGATTGTAGAACAGCTACTAGCTGCTAGCCACTGGCTCTTAGCCTGATTCGGAGCACCGCCTGCAAAGATGTGGGTGAAGCTGGAACGGTAGACCGTCTTCCCGCATTGGCGACTACTCAGGTTTGAACTGACGGCGATTTAATCGCGTCTCCCCCGGCAGACGAAGTCCAGTAGCCAGAGCAAACGAGCCCAGATGCTAAAAGCTCACAGCTAGCAGCTACGAGCTACTCAATAAAAAGCCCCTCTCGCAGGAGGGGCGTTAGGTGTTAACGAATGAAAAGCCGTTTATTTCGATTTCGGCTGGTCCAGCACGATTCCGCCGCTGGTTTTCTTTGAAGCTTCTTCTGCTTTCTTTTTGCGAGCAGCCATGGCTTTGTCACTCCACTCATTGGCGGTCTTTACATACTCTGCCCGAGTTTCAGCATCGTCGCAGGTCATGTCATTGGCTTTACGACGGTAGAGCAGATTCATATAAGCCATTGCGTCGTCATAGTCCTGGCGTTTGTCGATAGCGGTCTGAAGCATCTTCATGCCTTCATCCACGACCTCGCCATCTTTGCTTTTCAACTGGTCGCACAGCTTCTGGCTGCCTTTACCCTTCAGTTCGTCTTCAACCTTCAGCCCTTCCTTACTTTTTACGTCTGCCGCGTCCTTATAGGTCTGCGACCAGTCAATTACGCCTACGGAATAATAAGTTTCCGGATCGTTGGGGTCGGCGGTGATGGCCTTCTTGTAATATTCCCTCGCCTCGTCAAACTTCTTCTGTTGCATGTAAAGGAAGGCGATGCCCTTGAGGCTGGTGACATTATTCGGGTCGGTCGCCAGCACCTGCTTGTACTGATCAATGGCGAGCTGCGCATTACGCAGATTTTCCGCCGTTTCTACGCCAGGCACATACTGCTGCGCATAAGCGGTGGCCAGATACATTTTGGCGACCTTGAGGTCGCTATCGAGGCTGACGGCATTCTGAAAATGCCCAATAGCTTCCTCATAATTGGCGCCGCGAAAGGATTGAACGCCCTTGTTGAGTTGATCGCGAGCCTTTAGTTTGTTGCAACCCGCCGTGCTCAGCAGCGCGGCTGCGACGGCTATTACCGTCACGAGTCGTGCGGTCCTATTCATCTTTGCTGCTCCCTTATCGGAGTGGAGAAAATTTTTTGCGCCCTGAGGTGGGTAAAACTCACGGGGATGAGCGGCCATCCGATCATCCCCATTCTGAGGAGTTAAACCGTCTTACTGCCCTGCTTCGATCTTTGCTGTGATGAGACCGATTCTGTCGATGACATTCGTGCCCCGGGCTATATCGATCACCTGGGCCACATTCTGAAATTCAACGTCAGGATCTCCTTTTACGAACATCACCCGTTCCGCGCGCGTCTTGAAGATGTCAGTCAGCCGCTGCTGCAGATTTTCCTGCGCTACGTCTTCCTGGTTGATCTTCAACTTTACCTTGCCGTTATCCAGCAACACCTGCACCACCACGGTGCGGTCTGTCTGGGTTTCCGGCTGATGCGGCGGCGGCGGTTGCGGTACCAGCGCCTCAAGTCCTTTCGGCGTGAGCGGCGTGATGACCATGAAAATGATCAACAGCACCAGCAATACGTCGATCAGCGGCGTGACATTCATATCGCAGGTCTGCCCCCCGCCTCCTCCGCCAGTTGTCATTGCCATAGAATTAATCCTCTTCTTGTCTGGTTCCGGTCCATTACTGCGGTGGCTTGTTTGCGTCGCGCTTCTGTTCAGTCAGCAGGCCCACCTGATCAACGCCGGCGGAGCGAACGTCGTCAACCACTTCGACCACGCCTTTGTATTTGGCCCGCGCGTCAGCTTTCACAAACACCTGCTTGTTGGTACGGCTGGAAACGCGGTCCTTTACTTTTTGCGTTAATTCTTCCGGTGTTACCTTCTGCGTATCCAGAAACACCTGACCGTCTCTCATCACTGCGACGATCACGGCATCTTCCTTGTCCGCATCCGGCATAGGCATGGGGTTGGTGGCCTTGGCCAAATCGACCGACTGGCCCTTCTGCAGCATTGGCGTGATCACCATGAAAATGATCAGCAGCACCAGCATCACGTCCACCATGGGTGTGACGTTGATATTGGAGTTTACTTTTACGCCTTCATTACGAACGCTTATGGCCATTGCTCAACTCCCGGCTTACCGCCGCACCGTGGTAGCGCTGCTCCGCTTCAGGAAGTAATCAACCAGTTCGCTGGATGAGTTGTCCATTTCCACGTCAAACGCTTCCACTTTGCCGGTGAAATAGTTGAACATCATCACGGCGGGAATGGCGACAAACAGTCCCAGAGCCGTGGTTACCAGTGCTTCAGAAATACCGCCGGCGACCGCGCCCAGACCTGTGGCCTTCTGCTCAGAGATCTTCTTAAACGCGTTCAGAATTCCGATAACCGTTCCGAACAGGCCGACGAAAGGCGCTGTGGATCCGATGGTGGCCAGACCACCCAGACCGCGCTTCAATTCAGCGTGGACAATGGCTTCCGCCCGTTCCAGTGCGCGCTTGCTGGCTTCAATCTGCTCACCGGGGATTTCCGTGGATTCACCATGGGCCTTGAATTCCTGCAGGCCGGCGGTCACCACTTTGGCCAGATGGCTCTTCTTGTTGCGTTCCGCCACGCGGATGGCTTCGTCCAGTTTGCCTTCGCGCAGGGCGCCGGCAACCACGGGAGCGAACTGGCGGGATTGTTTGCGGGCGGCGCTGAATGCGATCCAGCGGTCAATCATGACGCCAATGGACCACGCC
>JBAVUZ010000907.1:0-4700 GCA_049697035.1 Candidatus Angelobacter sp.
CTGCAACTGAGTCTGCGTCGGATGATGCTGCGGACGACGAATCTTCGTGCAACTCGGGCTTTTTGCCCAGCTTGACTTCTTTTTCCGGATGCTCGGGTTCCAGCAGATGATTGATTCGCACCCGCGCCGCGCGCCACCTCACGCCGCTGGCATTGCCTGCCTGTTCCAGATAAGAAGCAAGCTGCTTGTCAGTGACGCGTTTCTTCTCTTTCAGGAACTGAAGGATGGCCTCGGTTTGAGTTTCTAGTTTTTCCAGGTGAGAAAACAGTTCATTCAGGACTTCCTTCATTGCCTCGTTGTTCATGTGGCCTCCGGGCGAGTCTGCGGGGTGGGCTTCATCGCTGCCGCGATGAACGTCTGCCGATATCTGCGGCTTTGCTCCTCTTAAATAGATGCCGAAAAATTGGGCGGAAGCCGAAGCAAGAGACTGCCAGGGTGGCTCTCGACCATTCGGACATGTCCGGGGTTTAAGCAGTGGGTCGCAAAAGACATGACCGCTGATGGTGTACAAGTTCGCGCGTGAGTGTTGCGAAGAATCGCGCTAGGATGAAGCAGCCCCCAGGGGGTGTGAAGCAAGCACGACGTTCTTTGAAAAAAGCAAATAGCAATTGGCACTTAGCCAATGACGGTCAGGCTTCGCCTGATTTAGATCGTTCGGCTCCCGGCTACCTCGCCCCAGCAAGCGAAAAGCGCGCTTGCCGGGGACCCCGATATCGCCGCTCGCTCACGATGACAGTTTGAGGCGCGGCGGTCGTGACGCCGCGCAGCTTTAGAACGTTGTGACCCTCTGCCGATTGGGGCTTGGGATTGGGATTGGGTTTGGGTCACGCTTGGGCCACCCTTGGGCCACCCAAGGGCCACCCAAGCGCCACGCAAGGGCCTCCCAAGGGTCGATTTGGATAACCCCCTTTGTTTGCAACAAAAGCTGTGGAATAGGGGGTGGGATGAAGATTCGCCGTGATCGCAGGTGATCGCCGAAATCGCGAGTGATCGGAACCTAAAAACCTTTACCACAAAGGTCACGAAGGAACACAAAGGAGATTGGGGATCGGTGATCGCGCGTGATCGGAATCCTGAAATCTTTGAACTCTACGCCAATCTGATTAACTTGGGAGGTCGAGATATAACTCGTTTAGATTCCTAGTTGAGGCACAGGGGGAGGGGTACGAAGATCGAGCACAGACCGGGCACATCCCTGACAGATAGAACGGCAGATGCGGAAAGGCATGGCGGCCAGATGCAATGCCTTTTTTGTGGTTAAGGCTTGCCTTCGCCGGCTTTGTAGATGTAGCGGATGGAAGGCTTATAGATGAGCAGGGCGGAAGCGCTGCCGCGGCTCACCTTGATGCAGTTGCGGTCATACCACTCAATGCAGCCCTGCACCTCTTCGCCGTCTTTCATTACCACGACCACGGGCGTCTTGCCCTGGATCTGCTTCTGGTAATAGTAGTTTTCAGCGTGGGTCTGCTCGGGCGGGCCGTTGCGGCGGATGGCGGACGATGGCGCGCGGTCTGTGCGTTCCAGCCGCTCACGGCGTTCTGAGACTGGTTCAGTGCGTGGAGCTGGCGCACTCAGGGAAGGCCGGATCAATTTCCGGCTGACAAACTCTTCCTCTTGGGTACGCTCGGGAGCCTGACGAGCGGCTGTAGAATCCATTCCATCCTTCATAGTTGTCCGTCCCGCTAGAAATCTGAAAACTGCACCGGCAAGTAATAAACCGGCTCGGCTGGCCGAGCTGAATCTCAGAAAGTGTGAGCGAGAATTCAGTGCGGGTTAATGCTGTAACCGTACCACAGCGTGGTTTAGCTTTCAATTGCCTGAAAGGTCAGTCACCTTGTGCGCGAGTGTCTGTTTTTTATCGAACACAGGCCTTGCCCCATCAGGCGACAGCGATCATCGTTCAAGCGCCAGAGCAAAAGCGTCCAGTGAAAGTGGCCGCAACACGTTGCGGCGCATTCCGCTCTGGACCTGTCCAAGCTGGTAGTTAGCCTGGGTTATCCAGTTGAAATCCACGGCCGCCGCCAGCGACTTCAACTCTGCCGCGATGTCCGTGTTGCGCACCAACTCCGGCGCATTCGATACCAGCGCCAGCAAGTCTTTCAGGAGACCATAGACGGCGCCCAGCAGGCGATCTGTTTTTTCTTTGCCCTCACCGCCGGCGCGATATGTTTCCGTAGTGCGAAACAGGTCAGAATGCTCGCCGGACCGGATAGCCGTTACCAGCAGCGTGAGCGCGTCTTTGCGGGCGGACATATATTCTTCCAGGTTGAGCGTGCGCGCCCGTCCAACAGCGCCGCCGCTCAATCGAGCCACAAGCTGGCGCTGCCGGGCATTCCATTCCGGACGGGATTTTTCCAGATAGCGTTCAATTTCGGAATGTGGAAGAGCGCTCAGGCTGAAGATCACGCAGCGCGAGCGGATGGTCGGCAGTAATTCTCCGGGGTTGCGGACAAGAATGAAAAGCGTGGCGAAGTCCGGCGGCTCTTCCAGAACTTTCAGCAGGGCGTTGGCCGCCTCTTTCATGAACGCCGAATCCACAAAGATGAACACGCGCCGCCGCGCTTCCTGGGGCTTGTATCGCGCGGTCTGGATCACCTGCCGCACCTGATCAACTTTGATCATCATCTGCGGCGGATCAGGAGGCACTACCAGAACGTCAGGATGGGTCTGTATGAGAATGCGGGTTTCGCGTTTATCGGTCTCCCGCAAGCCTTCACGGGCCTCCACGGCCTCGGCAAAGCGGCTTTCCAAGTCTTCTGCCTGGCCAATCCGGGTGCAGTTTGAGCAGACGCCACAGAAATCCGGCAGGCCATCGGTCACGCGAGGCTGCAGGCAGTTCATGGTTCGGGCCACCATCAGCGCCAGAGTGTACTTCCCGGCGCCCTGTGGCCCAGCCAGGATCACGGCATGGGGAAACCGGTCGCGGGCCAGCATTTCCCGCAGTTGGCGGACAGTCTCCGCATTGCCCTGAAAATCAGAAAATGGCATGAAGCCATTCTAACCAATGAAAAACCGATGGCGGGACATTGCAGGGAGCCTTTGATTGGCGATAAATAGAATCCATCGTAAACCGTTGAAAATAAAACACATATTATACTTTTTGAAAATATTTATAATTTTTTTGGCGAAGCTATATTTCCGGGCAGCCTTCTGACTCTACTACTACAGAAGCAGGCTCATCCGTCGACTGCTAAATAGGTGGATATGGACCCGGAAGCCGTATCCACCTAATAACTTTTTAGGCTGCTTTTCGAACCACTTTCCCGCCGCCGCTGCTGCAAAGCCAATTATTACCCGCAAAAAAATCCATTAGCTTTTTTAACCGACCTCTAATCACTGCCTAACAAATTCTGTCCATGATTGCAGGCAAGGGAGTTCCCCGTCCCAATTGAACGTTGTTGTAGAGGTTGATCGTCACCCTCCGAGGCTCCCCTACGAGAGGTGTCTGTGGTTATCGAATTAGTGGAAATGGCGTGGTCCAAGGTGTTCCGCTGCCGTCACAAGAAATGCACGCCGCTCATTACCTGCCGCAAGGGCCAGCCACGTTCGCGTGTCGCGGCCATTACCGGAACCTATTTTGTGTGCCTGAAATGTGGCAAAGAGTTCGCCTATGACTGGGACAATATGCGTGTGATTGATCCCGAACACAGCCAAATGCCACTGCTGGCCGAGAAGGCGACGTAGATGTACGCCGGCAAGTAAAGGTTTGAAGCTAGATTTTTCCGTTTACCAGGCGAAGCAGTCCCGGATTGGAAGCTGACGTCCGCTTAGCGGCGGAGGACTTTTGCGTCCACGCCTTGCGGATAGAATCCGCCAGGGCGTCGGTGTCACTGTTGACGGGAGCTGGCATGGGCGACGAAGCGGGAAAGTGAAGCACTCTTACATTTGAACGACCGTTGGAACGGTCACTCTGGTTGCGTTCAGTTTTGGGCATAAGTTTTCCTGTTATTCATTCAGAAACGTAGAGATTGTCTTTTCAGATCGCGTCAGGCAGCTTCTTTACCGTCCGGCTTGCTGGCAGCGTTCTCCGTTTTTTCCTTTTCCCCGACGGAAGTTTCTTTTCGAGGATGCAGCGTTCTGGCTCCGGCATTCATTTCCAGCGTTGAACGTACCATGCTTCCGCTTAGTTTGAATCCGTTGTTCCTGAGCTGCTGAGCCCGTGCCTTAATCCGGTCCGATGTTACCTTCATGCCTGAATTCCTTTATGAGTCCCAGAGGTTTATGAGTTATAGAAGGAACAAGAGACTTGCAATAAACAGTTAGAAGCAAATGCAAAGAAAAGGATGTATTTCTAAGGTTAGTTGCCTGATATCACAGGTCAAAAGCTGATTGATTCCGTTTTTCTTGTGCGTACTCTTGTCGGATGTTCAAGAAATTTTCCCGTTTTGTAGTGGTAGCTGTCTTATCGATGGCTGGCTGGTTGGGCGCACAAACGCCCACGCCTTCGCCCACGCCCGCGGATGAGTTCACCATTGTCGCTCTGCCGGATACGCAGTTCTATTCCTCACTGAATCCCCAGATATTTGCGGCGCAGACGCAGTGGATTGCCGATCACGTTCAGGACCAGAACATTCAATTGGTGGTGGGACTGGGAGATATCGTGGACAGCGGCGGCGACTTGACGCAATGGCAGAATGCGGATGCCGCAGTGCGCCTGCTGAGCGGCAAAGTGCCTTATATGATGGCGATCGGCAATCACG
>JBAVUZ010000908.1:0-2939 GCA_049697035.1 Candidatus Angelobacter sp.
ATGGAGGAACGGTCGTTGTGGTGCCGCGCGAGACCACGCGCGATCCCGAGCTGCTGCTGGAGTTGCTGGAGAAGGAGCAGGTCACGGTCTTTAACCAGACACCCGCATCTTTCTACAGTTTCTCGGCGGCGGCGCTGGAACGTCCGAATGTCCGGCTGGTGCTCCGGTATGTGATTTTCGGCGGAGAAGCGCTGCAGCCCACCTATCTCAAGAAATGGGCCGCGCGTTATCCCGAAGTCAAGCTAATCAACATGTACGGTATTACAGAGACGACCGTACACGTAACCTACCATGAGACCAGCGCGCTGGATATCGAGAACAACACCAGCAATATCGGAATACCGATCCCGACCACGACTACCTACATCCTGAATGAATGCCACGAGTTGTTACCGATAGGTGTGCGCGGAGAAATTTATGTCGGCGGCGATGGGCTGGCGCGCGGATACCTGAACAGACCCGGATTGACCGCCACACGTTTCATTCCCAACCCGTTCACCCGAGAGAGCGGCAGCCGTCTTTATCGCACCGGTGACATGGCCCGTTATCTGCCCGACGGGACCATGGAATATCTCGGCCGCATCGACCACCAGGTGAAGCTGCGCGGGTATCGCATCGAACTGGGCGAAATTGAATCCGCCTTGCTGCGGCTGCCCAACATTGAGCGCGCAACGGTGCTGTTGCGCGAGGACCCGGGCCAGGAAAAGCAGTTGGTGGCCTACGTGGTGCGGCAGGAGCGGGCCACCGCGCTCGATACCGCGCAACTGCGGCTCGCGCTGCGGGAGAAGTTGCCGCCGTACATGGTGCCGGCGGTTATCGTGGACCTGGCCGCGATGCCGCTTACAGCCAACGGAAAGGTGCACCGCAAAGCCCTTCCTGCACCGGACCGCATGGCGGAACAAGCCATAGCGCCAGAGCCGGAAGTTCCGGCGCACCGCGGACCGGAGCAGATGGTCCAATTTATCCTGGACCAGGCAATCACGGCAGTGCAGCTCAAGCCGAACAAGTTGCAGTCGCTACTGGGCGAAGAGGCCGTGAGGAATTGCCAGACGCTCACATCAGTTTTCTGCGAAAGCGAATCTCTGCACGCTCAGACGATTGAACTCTTCCAGTCTCTTCTGCCATGGGCAAAGCTTTACACCTTTTATGCTTCGCCGGCAGTGACGTTATGGGCGGAGGCAGGCGCAAACTCTCCACATCCAGTCCTAAAGCCGGATGCCGGCGTCGCGGCATACGTGTTGCAGCAGGAATCCGCACTCGCGCCAGCTGATGTAACGGGAGAGCTGTACCTCGGCGAAGAAGGATTGGTGGGCGGCTATCACAGTCAATCGCATTTCACCGCCGGCAGGTTTGTTCCTGATGCGTTTTCCGCTGCGCCCGGCCTACGGTTATTCCGGACCGGAAAACTCGCCAAATGGCGGGAAGACGGCGCTATCGAATTGCTCGGAGCGGCCGATGAGCAGGTGAAGGTCCGCGGGCTCAGGATTGATCTGCAGCAGGTCGAAGACCTTCTGCTGAGACGGCCCGAGGTGCAGGAAGCGGCCGCGGTCCTGCGCGGATATGCCGGCGAAACAGGGATTGTGCTGTATGTGGTCCCCAGGCGCGGAATGGCGATCGATGCGGAGGAAGTCCGCGCCTATTGCAAGAAGCGGCTGCCCAACTCGATGGTCCCGCTTGCCGTGCTGGAGAAAGCACGGCTGCCACTGATGCCCACGGGACGGGTGGACCACACCGCGCTTCGCCTGGCCGAGGGAGAGCCGCCGCGAGAAGCAGTCCGCGACCCGAAGACCCGCGAAGAACAGCTCCTCTGCCGGATCTTTGCCGAGGTATTGCGGCTGCCGCGCGTCGAGGTGAATGACAATTTCTTCGATATCGGCGGTCATTCGCTCCTGGCGATGCAGGTCATGTCCCGCATTCGCACCGCCTTCAACGTCGAATTGCCGCTGCGCATTCTTTTCGAAACCCCGACAGTCACGGAATTGGCGCAGAGACTGAAAGCGGAGGAGAAGGTTTTCGGCAATGGCGCCAAACATTCGGGCCATGGCATGAAGATCGCGCCCGGGCACCGCGACGCAGCCCCGCCGCTCTCCTTCGCGCAGCAGAGAATGTGGGTCCTGCAGCAGCTTGCGCCGGACACTTTTGCCTACAACATGCCCATGAGGCTGCGCCTGGACGGCGACCTGAATATCCACACGCTGGAGCAGACATTGGGCGAGGTGTTGCGCCGTCATGAAGTGCTGCGCATGGTCTTTGCCGCGCCTAACGGCAGTCCGGTCCCGGTGGTCCACGAGCCGGAGTGCTGGAGGCTGCCTGTAGTAGACCTGAGCCGGCTGAATCAGCAGGCGCGCCAGGAGACCGCACAACGTATCGCGCTGAAAGAAGGCCGCAAGCCGTTTGATCTGGGCAAAGGTCCGCTGGTGCGCAGCGCGCTGGTCCGGTCCGCGCAAAACGAATGCATGCTGCTCTGCAATATGCATCACATCGTAACCGATGGATGGTCCAATGGCGTGCTGGTGCGCGAAGTTTCGAGCTTGTATGAGTCCTTCCGGAACGGGTGGCCCTCGGCGTTGCCGGAGTTGCCTATCCAATACCTTAATTACGCGAACTGGCAACGGGAGACGCTCCAGGGAGAGGCTCTGGAAGAGCAGGTCGATTACTGGAGAGGGCGGCTCGCCGATGCGCCGCCGGTGCTCGACTTGCCATTTGATCGTCCACGGCCGGCAGTGCAGACCTTCACCGGAGACCACATTGATTTTCAGCTCTCCGCGGAGCTGTCACAGCGGCTTACAAAATTGAGCCTCCAGGAAGAGGCCACGCTGTTCATGACGCTGCTGGCGGCATTCAACACGCTGCTGTACCGCTACACGGGGCAGGATGATGTTGTGGTGGGAACGAACGTGGCGGGGCGGAACGTGGCGGAGATCGAGAACCTGATCGGG
>JBAVUZ010000909.1:0-1645 GCA_049697035.1 Candidatus Angelobacter sp.
CTGCTGGGCTGAACAAATTTGATGTCTTTGACGCCATCAGCGGCCCCAAGGACGTGGATGGCATTTCGCGTGAGACCGTTCCCGAACTCTACAGGGCGCAGGCCGAACGCATGCTGCACCTGCCCGCAACGGCCCTGGCGGTGCGGAGAATGCTCTCATTTTATGAGATTGAAACCGAAGGAAAAGTTGCGGTGATAGTCGGGCGGAACGACATTACGGCCAAGCCCATCCATCACATGCTGGGTGGGCGTATGTGCAATGCCACTGCAATCTGGTGCCATCGCCATACACGGAAAGCCGACCACGACCGGTTTATGCTCGCCGCCGATATTATTGTGACGTCCGTAGGAAGCGAGCGGTATCGCATCACTGCGGACCTGGTGAAGCCCGGCGCGGTCGTGATCGACGTGGCAACCCGCGTGGGCGCTGACGGAAAGCTCAATGGCGACGTGGATTTTCAGCACGTAAAGGACGTTGTGTCATTTATTACGCCGGTACCCAAAGGAGTTGGGCCGGTGACAGTGGCCGCGTTGACGGAAAACGTGGTGCGGGCCGCCAAATTTGCCTATGGACTAGGCCAGCCGGGCTATGACTTTGCTTCGTCGCGCGATGCTCACCTGCGTCCGGCGATCTCTTCGTAGAGCTCAGGAAGCAGCTGAGCGTCTTCCACGGATGCATCAAAGCGGGCGCGCTCATAGTGTTCAGTGAAAAGCTCAACATCGTGGCGCATTTGTGGATCCGGGATGGAAGAGGCAAATTCCTCGGCGGTTTGTGACTGCTCTTTGCGTACGCCGCGCCGGGCCATCATCTTGAGCATGCGCTGATACCAGAAGCTGGCGGAAGTGCGCGGAGCTTTTTGCGGATGCCTGAGGGCGCGCGTGCGTTGGATGGTGCGCCATGTCATTGGCGCAAAAGGTGCGGCCAGAAGCAAACCGAGCAGCACACAACAAAGCGCCATCTGCCGGGGTGAAAGATCTTGCAGCTTTCGCTGCAAGCGGCTGATGAGTTCCACTATACGCAAATACCTGCGCTCAGCCCAGGCGCGGAAATTGGATTGAGCATTGCCCGTGGCGGTGCTCAGGTCTGAGCGCAACTTCATCTGATGGGTGAAATCATAGTTCACGATCCACTCGCGCCAAATCTGCCGGGCCGCGTCAAGGTATAGACCCACGCGTGACCAGCCTCTTTGTGGCTCATCGGCGCTGCCCGCCGGAGTGGGATCAAATGAGACCCAGCCATACTCCGGGAAATAAACCTCGACCCAGGAGTGGGCGTCCTTCTCGCGAACGATGTAGCTATTGGTGAGGTCGTTATATTCGCCGCCGCTAAAGCCGTTGACGACGCGGGTTGGTATGCCCAGCGTGCGGAGCATCATGGCCATGGAAGTAGCAAAATATTCGCAGTGGCCTTTCTTACGCTCAAAGAGAAAGCGGGCAAGCGGATCAGGCTCACGCAATCCCGGCAATTGCAGCGTGTAGCCGTAATTGCTTTGCAGGTAGCGCTCAATATCCTTGGCGCGCATGTAGTTTGAGGCGGAGGAGGCAGTTACCTGCCGCGCCAGTCGCGCAATACGCGGATCGAGGTTTGGCACCTGTAAATACAAATTGGCCTCGTGCGCGGGATAGTCTGTGGAGTTGGAATCAAG
>JBAVUZ010000910.1:0-7963 GCA_049697035.1 Candidatus Angelobacter sp.
GCCGGTGAAATCTTCATCCACAATCGCGATGTCGTCCGCCAGCAGGCAACTCTCCTGGTCAAATGTCTGTGGCAATTTGCGGAAGGTGGTCCACGTCACCGTGTTGGGTGGATGTGTATGCGCCACAGCGGGGATATGCGGGTTGTAGCGATGGATCACCCCATGAAGATGGATCGTCTCGTTCACGTAGGGCTTGATCGAAGGATCGTGCTCCAGAACGTTGCCATTGAAATCCATGGTCAGGACATCGGCCGGCGTCATGGTGGCGAAGGATGGCCCAAAACGGTTCACCAGCATGCGATTTTCACCCGCGGTTATGCTGAGATGTCCGGCGTTACCCACGCTCAGGCCAAAGCGGTATAGCAGCCGCGCGGCGCAGCAGAGATCAAACTTCAATCCATCCAAATTCATCAGTTCCCTCCAACAAACGCCCACTTCAGCGACCAAAGCTTAGTCGTAGGTGTGACTGCCGCCAATCCCTTATTTGTCTTCGTCCAGATACTTCACAAGATGCATGTAGTCTTCGCGAGCCGGCAGGAAAAAATCGAGATTCATTACCGGTTCAGTGCCCAGCGGCTCAATATAATGCACCACGCCGGCAGGGATAACCAGAAAAGATCCCGCTCCAACTTCATGGCCAACATCGCCCACATGATAAATGGCGCGCCCGCTCACGATATATGCCATCTGTTCAAATGTATGGCTGTGCGGATTCAGCTTCATGCCGGGATGGCATTCGTTCATCACCATCATCATGTCTTTCCACTTAAAGCCTTTCCGGCTTATTCCGGCGCGCACCACTTCAGAAGGGATGTTCTCCCAGTTGTAAGCCTTGCCGCTCGATTTCTGCTCTGTGGTCTTGGCGATACTCATCTGGTCATGCTCCTTTCCTGGCCGGCAGGCGGCGCTCGGCGGCTTCTTCCAGGCCCAGCAACGCTTCGGCGTTCTTCTTGATCATGAACTCGATTTCATGCTCTTTGATTCCGATATCCAACAGCTTCTCAACGGTATAGCGCAGTCCCTCGACTGGCAGCGGATTATTTTTCTGCCCCAGGTCTGAACCCAGAAGCGTGCGCTCCGGCCCCACCAGTTCTATCCATCGCTTGAGCCGGTCAAAGTCCCAGAAATGGAATGTGGATTCCGGATGGTACATACACATTGAGTGTTCGATGTAAGCTCCGAGCCTCACAAATTCCTGCACGTCTTTTTCGCTCGCATCAATGACAAAATCGGGATGATTAATCAGCACCCGGCGCACGCCCACTTCTTTGGCTCCGCGCAGCAGCGCCAGCGCCTCCGGCACAGAAACGTGACCTGAGGAGAGAATTGCATCCGCTTCGGCGATCAACTCCAGAATCAGGCGGGCCTGAGGAAGAAGCTCGCCTTTTTCGTCCAGCACCTTCACGGGGATATCCGGGAGTTCGCGGCCAACCTGCGAAGGGAACTTCATGTGCGGCTGCGCTTCATGGTGCTTAATATGGTTTATGGATGAGATCGTGGGAAACCACACAATCTTGCCGCCCATGCGCAGCGTCATGTCGACAATGTAAGGATTCAGGCCGCCGACGTAGCTATTGAGAACCACGCCGCCAAAAACCTGTGTAGGAATGTCCTTGAGGTCATGGTTCTTTAGTGGCACCAGTTCCGGCGCAGTGGTGTGGTGATGGCTCTTGATCACGATAGCGCGCATCCCCGCCTGCGCCGCCTGCTGCGCCGCTTCCACGGCATCGAGACGCCGAGGGAAGAGTGATGGCGAAGGATGGATGTGCAGATCGATTGATCCTTGTAAGAGTCGTGCAACCGCGTCCATGGTTTCCTCCTGGTTTACAAAAACAAAAAGACTACTTACCAGCCAAAGCCGGGCAAGCCCGCGTCCTGTGCAGATCCCCAGGGCTCCAGATTTCCTGCGCCGCGTTCTGCGCCTGGAGCGAGCTTCCGGTAGTTGCGATCAAAATAGACCAGCGGATCCGGTGACGTGTCCTTCAGTTCACACTGCAGCACGCGACCCACAAAAATCACGTGGTCAGCCACTGGCAATGAGTTTTCCACCTGGCATAAAAACCAGCCAAGGGCCTTTGCCAGCACGGGGATTTGCCTGTCGGGTGTTGCTGAATACTTCACGTCTTGGAAGTGTGGACTGCGGGAAGCAAACTGTTCGGCGCATCTGCGGTCTGCATGCGGCAGCAAGTGCACGGCAAATGCGCCTGTTTCCGCAACGCCCTGGGCCGTGCGTGAAGCCGCTGTCAGTGAGACCAGCAGCATAGGCGGCGTGGCTGAAACTGAACAAACGGCTGTGGCCGTCAATCCCACCGGCTCGCCGCTCAGCGAACTCGTAATAATGGTCACACCTGAGGCTAGATGCCGGATTACATCGCGAAAGGCCGTGGCATCCGCGCTTGCGCGTGCATCCGAAGGTGTGACTTTGGCTTCAGGCCGTGACATGACTCTTTTCCTGCGTTACTCCACTCTTCTGCTGCTCGCGCTTGTCCCACTCGCCTGTGCGCTTGGAAAAATCCCATACCCGCTGCTTAAGCTCCTGCTGCCGCGGATAGTTCTGGTAGCGCAGCATCGCCAGCCGCCACGGATCGCCGGAAAAATAGCGCTCATAAAGTGTCTGGCGTCCGGCAAATGAGGAGCAGGAAAGGTCCCAGGCAATGCGGAAGAGTTCAATGCGTTTGTCCGCGGGAATGGTTGCGCCCTGGTAGTAGCGCTCTACATCCTCAGCGCGCTCGCCTGAAAGTTCTTCATGGCTCGGCACCATCACCAGGCCGCTTGCTCCCAGGATCTGGATGATCTCCACCAGCCGCGGATAAAGTTGCGGAAACAGCGTGCGCACGGTGAGGAGCGGCTGCTCATTTGGGAGCACGGTGCCGTTTGGGCCCGGCACGCAGTCAACTTCTGACGCGCGAATGCAGCTCCGCACAAGTTCCACCGTGTTGATCATTTCGTGGATGTGGTTTTGCACGTGCTGAAATCCGCCGATGCCCACTGCATCCGCCATATTCAAAGCTACGCCGAGCAAAAATTCCGCCTTGGCAAGGTTCTTGGTGGCGAACTGATGCATGATCTGGTTCATGGTGCCGGTTTCAGCAAACATGCCGTTGCCGAGCTTCGGCTCCTGATAAATGAAAACGCGTTCCCACGGAACCAGAACATTGTCGAAAATGGCGACGCAGTCCATTTCGTCAAGGCGCGCTGAGAACGGGTAATCCTGGACACGGCCACCCAGCGGGGTGATGGCCGGACGGCAAATGAAACGCAGCCCCTTGGTTGCGACTGGAATCGAGAACGCAAAAGCGTATGGCTTGGCATCATCAGAGAGTTGCAGAAACGTTGAAGGAAAGACGGCAATATCGTTGGAAAACGGCGCCAGCGTCGCAATCATGCGCGCGCCGTGAATCACAATTCCCGCGTCGGTTTCCTTCACAATAGCCGCTGCCGTACTCTGCTGGTGTACCGGCTTGGAACGATCTGTCTGCGGATTGATCAGAGTGTGCGTCAGCGCCAGATCGTTCTTGCGCAAGTGCTCGTAATATTTACGAATATTTTTGCCAAAGTGTTCGCCGCCGCGCGCGAAGTAGTCCTGCGCGGAACCCAGGCCGGTCATGTGGACGTTCATGAAATCCGGGCTGCGTCCCATCATGCCGCCGGTCCAGTCCATCCACACCTTAACCATTTCACGGCGGCGCACCAGATCGGCTTGCGAACGCGGCTCTATATAGGAAAGCCCCGCACGCTCGCCTTCCGGTGTGACGTAGGTGAGCTTCTCCTGGAGTTGAGGATCGTGCTGCATGTCATACAGCTCGGCAATAGATTCAGCCACCGGCCTGAAGCGTGGGTCGAGCGTGACATCGCTGACCCGTTCTCCATCGATCCATATTTCGCGATCATCGCGGAGCGAGTCCAGATACTGCCGGCCGGTTCGAATCATTCTTTGCCCTCTCGAATATCTTCTGCTTAGTCTGGGACGCGGAATGTCATGATTCCGTATCCCATCATTCCAAACGGGTAATAAAATTTGTGTTCCACCCGCGCGCGTGGCGGCAGTGCGGCGCGCATCGCCATCCACTGCACTACTTCCACTGAGTGCTCTCCTCCCAGGCGGGCAAAATCCGCCATGGTGTAAGAGTTCAGCTCTTGCGGAGATTTCTCAATCAGATCCATGAATTTGCGGTCCCATTCGGCCGTCACTCGTCCGCAATTCGGGCCTGTAAGCTGGTGTGAGAGACCTCCGGTGCCGAACACCACAACGCGCAGATCGCCGGGAAAACTTTGGATGGCCCGGCCCACGGCCTCGCCCATTTGCCAGCAACGTTGCGGAGAGGGCAGCGGCTCCATCACAACATTGATCGTCAGCGGCACCACCGGGATCTTCCATCCATCGTCCAGCAGCGGCATGGGAGAGAGAAATCCATGGTCGAGCGACATGCGGTGCGAAGCAGTAATGTCAAATCCGTCCGCCACCATGCTCGTCGCAATGTGCGCTGCGAGTTCCGTGTGGCCTGGAACCGGCGGAAACGCGCGTGCGCCAAGCCCTTCATCGGGAATGTCATATTGCTCGGCCAGGCCAATACTGAAGGTAGGCCATGCGTCGTAGAAATATTGATCGACGTGGTCGTTGTAGATCACCACCAGCACATCAGGCTTCTGCGACTCCAGCCAGTGCTGCGATTTTTCAAAGGCGGTAAACAGGGGCTTCCATCCCACGTCATTGGTCATTCCATGATCGTAGGCATGCGCGATTGACGGCGCGTGGGAGCAAGCCAGTCCGGCAACAATTTTCGCCATCCGCCAACTCCTTTCGTTATTCCAGGCCAAGCGCGAATGCTTTGTTCTGCTCCGCCTGTCGCTTGAGAAAATCCACAAATTCCTGCTTGCTCATGCCGCGCATGGCCCCTTCCAGCTCCAGAAATTCAACATTGCTGGCCGCGCCCAGTTTAGTCAGCACATAGATGCTTACGCCGGCCTCAGCCAGCGCGCGCCAGTCCATATGGAGAAGCATTTCGCACTCTGGCGCGGTCAGCTTATAGCCGCTCGCGTACGTCTCTGGGCTAGCGCGGAATTGCTGCCGCTTGGCTTCGTCCCGCAGCTCGTAACAGGCGCGACTCAATTCGTATAAGCTCATAACCTTCCTTGCTATGCTTCCGTCTTCGGCAACGGATTCTATGCCGTTGCACTCTTTACCGCTGCGACATCACGTCCGCGTCCCAGATCGCGCGACAACCGCTGTGCTGCGTTCTTCAATGCTTGCGCCAGGCCCGAATCCGGATCCGCCGGCACTGAAGACAGAGTGCCGACAAACGCAATGGTTCCAGCAATTAATTCATGATCGAAGACCGGCGCAGCCACGGCGCGAATCCCTTCAGCCACTCTGGAGTTCACGAAGACACCGTTTTTGCGCGCCTCGGCCATCCCTCGCTCTATTTCCCGGCGCTGGCTCTCAGAAAAATGGGTCAGCAGTTGATGAACACGCTGACGGTCTGGATGAAAAGCTAAATAAAGATGGCCCTGAGCGGAATCAAGCGGCAACATCGCGCCCAGCCGGATGTGAAGTTGCACCAGCTTTGACTGAGGTTCCCGCACACGCACAACAACGGGACAATCCCCTGACCATAAGCTCAGGACGGCTGTCTCCTGCGCTTCTTCTGCCAGTTGAGAAAGATAATTCTCAGCCTGTTCCACGATCTGCACGCCGCCAACTGCCGCCGCGCCAAGCTGGATCAACAAAGGGCCCAGGGCATACCCGCCCTCGCCTTCAGAACGCAGGAAGCCCGCGTGTGAGAGAGACGCGAGATAACGGTGCGCGGTGGAGCGCCGCAGGTGCAGCGTGGAGGCGAGCTCTCGAACTTTCATCTGGCGGCCGTTGCCCGCGAAAACTTCCAATACGCGCGCCAGCCGGTCAATGACTTGAATCGTAGAACCCCGGCCGATCACGGTCTTTTTAGCGCGTTTTCGGGTTGGCAGTGACTTTGGAGCCATGATCCATTTGCGAGACGACGCCCGCATTGTGGGACGAACGAATATTATTCACTCATTCTCCATGATGTCAAGGCTGGGCCAAATTGAGAATTCAACTGGCTTTTATGGGAGGTTCAGCCGGTATCTATTCCGAGGAGCACGACTTTCGGAACGGCCTGTATGCGGTACAATAACTCTCATTTTGACGAACATGCCAAGTTCCGCCGCCCAACTACGCGAGAAGCTGAATGCGCGCGCCGCCATAGGAACGTTTGTAAAACTTGGCCGCCGTGAGGTCATCGAGATTCTGGCCCTTGCCGGGTTGGACTTTGCCATCTGCGACCTGGAACACTCTCAAATTACAGAACAGGAAGCAGGAAACCTGATCACCGCCGGACGCGCATGCGCTCTGCCCGTGATTATTCGCGTCGCACATTTTGATCCAGGCCAGATAAATCGACTGCTGGAGGCAGGCGCGGCAGGAATTCAGCTCCCACAAGTGCAGACCATAGAACAAGTCTCGGCTTTTCGCTCCGCATGCAAGTATCCGCCGGAAGGTTTGCGCAGTCTCAGTCTGGCCCAGCCTGCGGCGAGCTATGGATCAGAACCACTCACGAAGTATATTCAGCGCAGTAACCGGGAAGTTCTGCTTGTGGGACAACTGGAGAGTAAAGATCTGGAACGGCCGCTAAGCGCATTGATAAAGGGGCTGGATGTTGCCTTCATCGGGTCACTTGATTTGACGGTGGACATGGGCGCGCCGGGCAAGCTCGATGATCCAGCGGTGCAGCAGCGTATTCACGAAATTGAACAGGCCGCCGACGTTGCCAACGTCCGTCTGGGGATCTACGCAGACTCGCCTGCGCGCGCTGCGCATGCGGCTGCAGCGGGCTACCGGATGATCGCACTCTCTTCAGACCTGGGAGCGTTATCTGGATCTGTAAAAAGCTGGATCAAGCAGCTCGCTGAAATTTCGGCAGCGGCTGCGAATAAAGCATAAAGTATGGACCTCTCCGTTGATCTGGGAAAAATCCGGCTGAAGAACCCTCTGATCTGCGCGTCCAACGAAATCACCATGACGTCCGACGGCATCCGGGCGGCGATCGATGCGGGAGCGGGCGCAGTGATTGCAAAATCAGTGAACGAGTCTCCTGAAGCAGCGGCGCAGCTCGGGAAGGCTGACTACGTATTGCTCGATGACGATTGGCGCGTCGTCCCCTGGGACTTGCCGCGTCGGCGGAATGCATCATTATTCTGCCGCTCAGGTCTCGCGCAGATGCCACTCGATCCATGGCTCGCGATGCTTGCGGAGCTGGACGCTTACGCAAAACAGAAGCAGAGCATTGTTGTGGGCAGCATAACGGTCGCGCAACCCGATCCAGCGGCGGAGATTGCCAGAAAAATGGAAACAGCGGGGCTGCGCTGGATCGAATTGAATCTAGGTGCTCCGCATGGTCGCGAAGCCTCTGCTGTTCGCCAGGTTACTGCGCAAGATGCGGTACGCAACTATGTCCGGACGGTGCGAAGCGCGGTTTCCATTCCGCTGGCGGTCAAGCTCACCGCGCAGGCAGATGATCCGCTAGCGCTGGCGGCAATCGCGATGGAAGAAGGCGCTGACATGCTGGTGCTGACGGGGCGCATACAGGGCTTCATGCCCGATATCGAAACGCAGAAACCAATCCTCGGCTCATGGGGCGCTATCGGTGGAGGCTGGGCACTGCCGGCAAGTCTCTATTGGGTCAGCAAATGTTGGAGAAATGTCTCGAAAGACGTTCCCATCATCGGCACCAATGGCGCGCGCTCGGCCGAAGATGTTGTACGCTTCCTTTTGAGTGGAGCGCGAGCCGTGGAATTGGCGAGCGCCGCTATCATCAACGGCCTGCAAATTTTTCCGGAGATCATTACCGGCATCCGTAGCTATTGCGAACGCAAGCACATTCTGCAGCTTCAGGATCTCGTCGGCAAAGCTGCTGATTGCAGTTTGGCATACAGCGAAATACCCGCT
>JBAVUZ010000911.1:0-5978 GCA_049697035.1 Candidatus Angelobacter sp.
GACCAGGTACGGGTGGACGTGGGCAAGGGCGTGGGCATTGAGATCGTCTGCAAAGACCCGCGCGTGCCTGACGACGAGAGCAACACCTGCTGGCGCGTGGCGGACAGGATTTTGCGGTCACTGAAAGTACGCGGCAAGGTACGGATATCGATTGAGAAGCGGCTGCCGGTGCAAGGCGGGCTGGGAGCGGCCTCATCCAACGCCGTGGCCACGATGCTGGCGCTGGAAAAAGAGTTGAAGCAGCCGCTGACGCCGGAAGAGCGGCTGCGCATTGCATCAGAGGTGGGGTCTGACCTGCCGCTGTTTCTTGTGGGTGGCACGGTGCTGGGGACGGGCCGCGGGGAGCAGGTTTATCCGCTGGAAGACCTGCCCAGCTTCGATTGTGTGATTGCCACGCCGCAAATCGGCGTCTCAACGCCGGCGGCCTTTGCCGACTGGGACAAGAAATGCGCCGCAGTATTGGCTGACCGGAAGTTGAGCGATGTGAAATTGACTGACCGGGAGAGCTCAGATAGAATAAATACGTTCAGTCGAACGATTTATGAATGGCTGAACGGGAGTTTTACCCCAACCGGTGTCCCAGGCAAAGGCCGGGACCGGGCCGAGGCACTGCTTCTCGACCTTGTCCGTACCGGGATTGAAAACGATTTTGAAAGTGTCGTTTTCCCTAAGTATCCCGCAATACGCGAGGTCAAACGTGCGCTTGAACGATCAGGGGCGAAGTATGTGTCGCTATCAGGGTCAGGTTCCGCGGTGTTTGGTCTTTTTGCCGACCAGGAATCAGCGAATCAGGCAGTAAAAAAGCTGGAAGCCAACGATATTCCGGCGCAGGCCACAGTAACTCTGCCCCGGGAACGATACTGGAACGAGCTGTTTGGAGCAGGCCGACTGAATGTGATTGGCGCTTAGATTAAGATCGCGTGATCTGTTGATCGCCGTGATCGAAAATCAGTCATTTTTGAAGTCGTTTGGGAGTCGATGCGACGCAGTTTGGGCATGATTTAGCCGGATTTTTCTGGGATCGAATGACGTAAGTGCTTTGTTTTCCTAATCGAGCGCAAGGGGGGAGGGTACCCCTCTTTGGCTGAGAGCGTCAAGCAGAGGGCTGTAGAAGATCGGGTGATCGGAACTGCCGAGACCACTAAGTTTGATAGCGGGTGAGCCGAATGGTGAGCGCCTTATAGCGCGAACCTGAGGCTAGTCACCCCAACACGCGAAAAGCGCGCGTGCTGGGGACCCCGAGAGGGCAAAGCCGCTGGCGGCGGAGCCCTTGAATAAAAGACTTTTGGGCCGTCGACTAATGGTAGGTCAAGTGCCTTTGGAGCACTTTGTCTAGGTTCGAATCCTAGCGGCCCAGCCAGTTTGATCGCCGAGATCGCGCGGGATCGCCGTCATCGCCGTGATCGGGAAAGCGCGATGCTGTTAAGCGACGGACAGTTTTTAAGTTGCAGGATAGCGCGAAAGTCAACGGCCTGCGCAGAGTGGACTCAGTAAATCAGAAACTCTACGCGGGCATAAGGTGGGTGAGCCGAATGGTGAGCGCCGTATAGCGCGAACATGAGGCGAGGGCGAAGTCGCTTGCGACGGAGCCCTTGAAGTAAAGAGATCCGATGTAGCAAACCAGCTCATACGGAGTGAAAAAAGTCATGGCGACAATAGCGACAGCAACGGAAAAGCCGGAGAAAAAGCAGGAGATGCAGCCGAAGGAGCAAAAACCTCAACGTTCGCGCGCAGACGATAAGTTCAAGATCTTCTGCGGCACGGCGAACGAGGCCCTGACCGACGAGATCTGCGCCTTCCTGGGCATGGAACGCGGCAAAGCTACGGTTACCCGGTTTTCTGACGGCGAGGTTTATATCCAGATTATGGAAAACGTGCGCGGCGCGGACGTTTTCGTGGTACAGCCCACGTGTTTCCCGGTGGATGAACATCTGCTCGAGCTTTTGTTGCTGGTGGATGCGCTCAAGCGCGCTTCCGCCCGGCGCATTACCACCGTGATTCCGTATTACGGCTACGCGCGCCAGGACCGCAAGGACAAACCTCGCGTACCGGTGTCGTCAAAGCTGATTGCCGATTTGCTGACCACGGCGGGCGCGCACCGCGCTCTGGTGGTGGACCTGCACGCGCCGCAGATCCAGGGCTTTTTCAATATTCCGGTGGACCACCTGTTCGCTTCACCGGTGCTGGTGGACTACTTCAAGAAGATGCAGTTGCCAAACTTGACTGTCGTCTCACCGGACGCAGGCGGCGTGGAGCGCGCGCGCTTTTTTGCCAAGAAAGTTGACGCAGCGCTGGCCATTGTGGATAAACGCCGCACGGACATGAACGTGGCTGAGGTGATGCACGTGATTGGCGATGTGCGGGGCCGGACTTGTTTGATTATCGATGACATTATTGACACGGCGGGAACACTGGTGAAAACCGCCGACGCGCTGATGCTCGCGGGCGCTTCCAAGGTGTTTGCCTGCGCGTCACATCCGGTGCTGAGCGGGCCGGCGATTGAGCGCATATCGAAATCGCAACTGGAACAGGTGATTGTTACCAACACTATTCCGCTCACGGGCGCGGCAAAATCCGAGCCCAAGATAAAAGTTCTGTCGATTGCCGGCCTGCTGGGCAGGGCAATCCAATCCATACACGAAGAGACTTCCGTCAGCACGCTGTTTGCATAGAACAATGAACAGTGACCTGATGGAAGCGGAGAAGAAGGAAGAGACAAATGAGTGCAACAGTAGAAGTTGTTGAAGCCCAACCCAGGCCGGACAGTTCGCGCGGCAAAAATGAAGCGCGTCGATTGCGCGTGAGCGGCCGCGTGCCGGCCGTGGTTTATGGCGCCAAGAAAAACACCGTGGCGGTAAGCGTTGATCCTAAAGTGATTTCGCGGATCCTGGCTTCTGCGAGCGGTCATAACACGATTTTTGACCTTCAGGTGGGCAGCGAGAAGACCAAAGCCATGATCGTGGACTGGCAGTTTGAGCCGATTCGCGGCAGCATTCTGCACATTGACCTGAAGCGCATTGCCATGGATGAAAAGATGCGCGTAATGGTGCCTATCCATCTGGTGGGCGAGGCCCCTGGAGTAAAGCAGCAGGGCGGCATCATGGACCAGATCATCCGCGAAGTGGAAGTGGAGTGCCTGCCGGGCGATATTCCAAGCCACATTGATGCGGACGTTTCCGCGCTGGAATTTGGCGTGGTGCTGCGCGTGAAAGACCTGCCACACGACAGTAAGGTGAAGTTCATCACCCCTGAAGACCAGGGAGTGGCGCACGTAACGGCAGTGAAAGAAGAAGTTGCGGCAACTCCTGATGCGGCAGCGGAAGCTGCGGCAGCGGGTCCGGCTGAGCCTGAAGTCATTAAGAAGGGCAAGCAGGAAACGGAAGAGGGAGCTGAAGCTGAAAAAGCTCCTGCCGGCAAAGAGAAGAAGTAGCCGCGGTGAAGCTGATCGTTGGGTTGGGAAATCCTGGTATCGAGTACCAGTTCACGCCCCACAATATCGGCTTTCTTGCCGTTGACCGGATCGCCGAGCAGTGCGGTGTAATGATCGATAACCGGCACTGCAAGGCGCTGACGGGCAGGACCAGGATCGGGAACGACGAGGTCCTGCTGGCCAAGCCGGAAACTTACATGAACCTGAGCGGCATGTCTGTACTGGAGCTGGCCAGGAAGCATGAAGTTGAACCGCAGCAGGACTTGATTGTGATTTATGACGAACTTGACCTGCCGCTGGGGATGATAAGGGTCCGGGCGCGGGGTTCGTCGGCTGGCCACAACGGAATGCAGTCGATCATTGACGCGCTGCAGACGGAAGAGATTGGGCGGATCAGGATCGGCGTAGCGCCAGACGATCCGAGAAAAGGCGGAGCGAAATATATACTCGCGCCTTTTCGCAAGTCGCAGATGGTGGCAGTGGATGAAGCGCTGGACCTGGCTGCGCAGGCGGTGAATGTGATCGTGAATGAAAGCATTCTGATCGCCATGAATAGATTTAACCGGAAAAATAGTGAGAGCAGTACTTAGTAATTAGTAGTTGGTACTTGGCAAGACCGCAATTTTTGAAATCTAAGCTGCGAAGCCGGTTCATGCGCTGAGCGGCGCCGCTGCAAGTGCGGAAAGAGCTTCAGGTCCATCGAAGCTTTAAAGCGGTTTGGAGCGAAGCGACAAATGGAGAAGACATGCAAAGATCTTATGAAGTGATGTTTATCGTACGGCCTGACCTGTTGGAAGAAGACATGGACAAGCTGATCACAACGCTGCAAGGCCATGCCACCACGGCCGGGGCAACGATACAGAACACAGAAAAGATGGGAAAGCGCCGTCTGGCGTATGACGTCAAGAAATTTTCTGATGGCCAGTACGTGCTGTTCGTATTGCAGGCTGACGGCAAGGCAATCCATGAACTGGAGCGCCGCCTGCGCGTATCAGAGCCGGTAATCAAATTCATTACCGTGCGCACCGACGAAGAAAAACAGCGACTGGACAAAGTGCGCAAACTGCGTGAAGCCAAGGTAAAGAGGCCGCCGGCAGGGTCACAGCAGGCTGAGGCGGCAGAGAGCACAGCGGCTGTTTAGCTTTGCAGGGGCTAAAGCTCCCGCTATTTAGACAATTACGGCACGACTGAAGTCGTGCCCTGACACTTGTATCGATCCAGGACGCAGCTTCGAAGAACGAAGAGGTCGGCCTAAAGAGATACCAAGAGCAATTCGGAACCGCAGGGTTCCAGCGAGAACAAGGAGAGTTATGGCTGACGACAATCAGGAAGTATCAACACCATCGCCACGGCCGCAGGGCGGAAGGCCGGATGGCCCGCGATCAGATCGTGGACCGGGCGGCCGTGAAGGCGGCGGCGGACGGAAATTTTTCCGTCGCAAAAAAGTCTGCAAGTTCTGCGTGGAAAAAATCGACGACATCAACTACAAGGACGTGCGCTTGCTCGGCCAGTTTGTGGCGGAGCGCGGCAAGATAGTCCCACGGCGACTGACCGGCGTGTGCACGCCGCACCAGCGCCGATTGACCTCGGCGATTAAGCGGGCGCGCAATATTGCGCTGCTGCCGTTTGCCGCGCGGTAAGACTTTGGATTGCACCGCGGAGACGCGGAGGCGCCGAGAAATGCAAAGGTGAATTTCTTCTTTGCTACTGCGTGTGGCGTCCCCCGAAAAGTTTCGAGACACGAGACAAGTGTCAAGGCCGCTACTTTAGTCGTGCCGTCAGCGGTCGAAAAAGAACTGGGGCTTTAGCCCCTGCTAACTGGAGATTTTGAAATGGAAGTCATTCTTAAAGAAGATGTTCCCAAGCTGGGCCACCGCGGCGAGGTTGTGAAAGTCGCGGAAGGTTATGGCCGCAATTACCTGTTGCCGCACAAGCTGGCCATTGAAGCCACCACGGCCAACCGCGCCGTGATTGAGCAAATGAAGCAGTCTGCCGTGCGCAAGACAGCGGTGGAAAAGACTGCGGCTGACGCGCTGGCGCAACAACTGGACGGCACCGCACTAAGCTTCCACCGCAAAGTCGGCGAGAAAGACCACCTGTTTGGGTCGGTTACCACGTCTGACATTGCTGAAGCGCTGGAACGCAAGGGCTTCAACATCGACCGGCGCAAGCTCCAACTCAATGAGCCCATCAAGAGCCTGGGCGAATTTGAAGTGCCTGTGCGCCTGCATCGTGACGTGACCAGCACGATCAAGGTGACGGTGGAGAAAGAAGCGGAAGCGTAAGTTATCGCCCGGAATCGCGCGTCATCGCCAAAATCGGAAAAGCATTTACCGCGGATTGGCGCGGATAAACGCGGATCGAAAGCGATCAGCGTGAATCTGCGGCGATCCGCAGTTTGCTTTTAGTTCCTTCATTGTCCCTGGCCTTCGCCAGCGGATGGGCCGAAGCCGCAACGGCCACGCCAGTTTTGCCGCATCCGTTCGCGCTCTTCAGGCGTCATGTGTTCCCAGCGCTCGGCCATGCGCTCCTGCATGCGGCGGCGCAT